>CAZOOH010000130.1:0-5935 GCA_964581375.1 uncultured Muribaculaceae bacterium | reverse complement strand
CGACGCATTTTTTCAATATCAAAAACTTTTTGTCCAAAATATTGAGAAATTGGTCTATCTTCGACATAAAACCTCTCCGGTTTATGACCGGAAAACTCATCAAGTGCCCTTTTTCTGAAACTACTCATTTTATTATTTTTTTATATCCGCGGCAAATGTATAAAAAAGTGTAAGAAGTAATACATATTTTTTAATTTTGTTTTTATAAATTTTTCAACTTTTTATGAAAAGACATCAATTTTTAGCAATTTTTCTCGTTTTTTTTATGTTTTTTGGACAAGTGAGTGCTCAAAATGGCTCAAAAATCCGAAAAAACATCAAATTTTTGCAAAAGGAGCAAACTTTCAAAAATTCAGTAACTGCAATTTTAGTGACCGATTCAAAGGGAAAACAGGTCGCTTCATGGAATCCTGACATGCCACTTTTGACAGCCTCTACCATGAAGACAATAACAACCGGTTTGGCAATTAACCTCCTTGGGCCGAACTACAGGTTTACAACTAAAATCGGGTACACCGGATTCATTAAAGATTCCATTTTATACGGGAACATTGTAATTATAGGTGGCGGCGACCCTACTCTCGGATCAAAAGATACTGTAGCCGTACCTATAGACACGGTTTTCTCTCAGTGGACAGGTTTTATTAAAAAAGCCGGTGTTAAAAAGATCACCGGATCTATAGTAGCCGACGACAGATTCTTTGAGAATGAGGCAATTCCTGAGAGCTGGAGCTGGGGCAATATCGGTGCATCATACGGAAGCGCACCCTCAGGACTTTCATTTTGCGAAAACGTTCAGTATTTCAGTGTGATTCCGGGAAAAAACCTTGGAGATACAGTACTTATAAAGGATATTTATCCAATAGTTCCAAAAATGATTTTCTCATTAAAATCAGCCCTGACAGCAAATGTACGCGGAAACAGATTATCATATTTTACATCGGATTTAATTAAAAAAGGGGAATTTAAAGGATATCTGCCAATAGAAAACAAAGAATATAACGTTTCTGGTTCAAACAAATTTCCTGCCTTGAGTTGTGCATATCACTTCAGAGAATTTTTACTTAATAAAGGTATAGAATCTGACCCGGAAATTTTAAATGCTTCCGATTTGAAAGCAAATTCCGAATTAAAACCCGAAATACTCGGAGAAACATTTTCGGCAGAACTTCATAAAATCATTAATGTGACTAATAGAATAAGCAATAACTTCTATGCCGAAACTCTACTTAAAATGATAGGAAAAACTGTAACCGGAACTGGTTCTTATGATTCTTCCGTTGTAGCCGTAAAAAGATTATTAAAGCAGATGGATGTACCATTAACAGGTTTTACTCAAGTAGATGGCAGCGGTTTATCGAGACAAGATTATGTATCGCCAAGATTTTTCTGCAATTATTTCTTAAAAATGAAAGAAAGCGCTAACTTTGCTTTGTTTTTTAACTCTCTCCCGCAACCTGGAGGTCCCGGTACGTTAAATACGGTTTTGAAGGAGGCCGATGTCTCAAAAAAATCGGCAATTCATGCAAAAAGTGGTTCTCTTTCAAGTGTTAAATGCTATGCAGGATATGTTGTTAAGAAAAGGGGAGTGTACCAATTTGCAATTTTAACAAACAACTATTCCGCTCCTACATCGGAAATGATGAAAGGTATTGAAGAGTTTATGAAGGCGCTAATTAAATAATTTAAATAATATATTATGTTAACATTATCCAGAAAGGCAGAAGTTATGCCTGCATCTCCAATTCGAAAACTTATTCCGTATTCTGAAGAAGCCAAAAAAAGAGGCGTAAAGGTTTATCACTTAAATATTGGTCAACCCGATGTTGCATCACCAAAAGAGGCTATTAATGCAGTTAAAAACGCCACACCGGATTATATTCCCTACCCACACTCTGCAGGTATTGAGTCATACAGAAAAGGATTGGCAAAGTATTATCAAGCTCTCGGAATAGATGTTACATACGAAGACATTAATATTACCACAGGAGGCAGCGAAGCATTACAAATAGCTCTGGCAATCACTTGCAACCCTGACGATGAGGTAATCGTAATGGAGCCGTTTTATACTAATTACAACTCATTTGCTGTTCAAAATGATGTAAAATATGTTGCAATCCCTACAAACATTAAAGATGGTTTTGCCTTACCGGCAATCAGTGAATTTGAAAAATATATAACTCCTAAAACTAAAGGTATTATCGTAACTAATCCCGGAAATCCAACCGGAACTCTTTATCCGAAAGAGGCGATAATGGAGCTTGGAGCTTTAGCGAAGAAGCACAATATATTTTTATATGCAGATGAGGTTTATCGCGAGTTCTGCTATACAGACGAGCCACATTTTTCTTGTATGCATCTTAAGGGTGTCGACGACAATGTTATTTTGTTAGACTCTGTATCTAAACGATATAGCCTGTGCGGTGTCAGAATCGGTGCAATTGTTTCAAAAAACAAACAGGTAATGAATGCTGTTCTCCGTTACGCTCAAGCCCGTTTGTGTTCACCTGCGTACGGTCAAATCGCTGCCGAAGGAGCATTGGAGACTCCAAAAGAGTATTTTGACATGGTACGTAAAGAGTATATGGACAGACGCGACTTCACAGTATCTGCACTGAACAAAATGGAGGGAGTTTTTTGCCCTAACCCTATGGGAGCTTTCTACGTTGTTGCAGAGCTTCCTATTGATGACAGTGAAAAATTTGCTCAGTGGTTACTTGAAGAATTTGAATATGAGAAGAAGACTGTAATGGTTGCACCTGCAGGAGGTTTCTACTCAAACTATGAACTCGGCAAGAAACAGGTAAGAATTGCTTATGTTCTTAAAATTGAGGATTTAAAAGAGGCAATGAAATGTTTTGAAGTGGCTCTCAAACAATATCCGGGAAGAACAATCAAATAAAAAAATAGATTTTTTTAATTGTCAATAGAATAAGAAATACAAAGAACAATACTCTTCCGGATGAGGATGCCTCTCTGGAAGAGATTGCTTCAGAAACCAATATTGACATAGGAAGGGCAATTACCGGAGCAAACGATTCCGAGAGTGACGGATAAATTAAATAGGTTATCAATAAACCAAATAATAAAGCAATGAACCTGTATAGGGCCATTGCTTTTAATATTTTTACCCTGTTGATTCCTGAGAGAACATTTGTCAAAGAAATAACTGCCAGAATTATACATACAAATAAAATGGCGTAGCCTACCGGGGAATCTTTAATTATAAGAGACCCTTGTGAGAATTCCAATCTTTTAATAAACAGCTGAGTAAGTTCATATAGGTTACCTGTTACCAGTTGAAAAGTTGATGCTGTCACAACCAAGGGAAGTAATAACGAGAGAAAAAGAATTATAAATTCTCTGAAAGAGAGTCCTCTTCCGGAAAAGATAAATATTATAGGTAATGGAAACAGGAATACAAACCTAGGGTCCGATAATATTGCCAATGCGATAAAAAATCCTGCAAGGAAAATACACTTTTCGTCTTTGTGGGCAAGAATTGTACAATAAATTGAGAGAAATATAAAAATTGCAGAAGGAAGAGTGCCAGAAAGCTTCATCGATGTCGAAGATGCAAACGCAAATATCAAATAGACGAGAGGTAATAATAGTTTCTCTTTCCCAATCGTAAGTATTTTTGAGTTTATTTTATGCAGTAAAAATACTATTGAGAAATAGAGTACTCCAAGTATAATTTTGCAAATCCATTCTGATTGTGCAAACTTTTGGGTGAATGGCATCAATGATGTTATCCAAATATCATTAAGTGATGATATCCGCGAATATTGAGTTACTGAAATTAAAAAAAGGAAGAATGTCCCCAGAAACAGTGGTGATGATGTAAAATTATATCTTTTTGCCGGCCAATCCATCTACTATTTAATTAAATCAAGTCCTATATCATTTCTGAAATGAATATTGTCAAATTGAAAATTCATTATTTGTTTATATATAGATTTTCTGGCACTTAGAATACTATTCTCCATTACCGTTAAAACCAATACTCTTCCTCCGTTCGTTACAAGTTTACCGTCTTTAAAGATAGTTCCGGCATGGAAAATTAGACCATTTTCTATCTTTTCAAGGCCAGTTATTTCGTACCCTTTTTTAAATTCTTCCGGGTAACCACCTGAAACACATACGACAGATAGTGCCTGAATTTCAGATATTTCTATCTTCTCCTCAGATAATTTTCCTCTACACATTGATATCAAATGGCCAAGCAGATCACTTTTGATTCTGGGAACAACAGCTTCTGTTTCCGGGTCCCCCATTCTGACATTATATTCAATAACATAAGGTTCACCTTGACAATTCATTAACCCAATAAACAAAAAACCGTTAAACTTTATGTTTTCTGATTCTAAACCTTTAACGGTCGGAATAATGATTCGTTTTTCGACTTTGTCTAAAAACTCTTTTGTTGCAAACGGTACAGGTGAAACTGCTCCCATTCCTCCCGTATTGAGACCTTTATCGCCATCAAAAATTCTTTTATAATCTTTTGCCTCAGGAAGAATTAAATAATCTTTACCATCAGTCAAAATAAATACACTCAATTCGATCCCCGACAAAAATTGTTCAATTACCACTTTTTCGCCTGCAGTACCGAACTTTCCGGCAAACATCTTTTCAAGCTCCGACTTTGCCTCATCGATACTATCTATAATTAATACTCCTTTTCCGCCTGCAAGACCATCTGCCTTGAGAACATAAGGAGCACTAAGCGAATTAAGGAAAGAAAAGGCATCTGCTATGGTCTCTTTTGAAAAACTCTTATATTGGGCAGTAGGAACATTATATTTTGCCATAAATTGTTTGGCAAAATCTTTACTCCCTTCCAATTGAGCACCAATCTTATCCGGCCCCACAAATAAAACCCCCGAAAGGTCTTTATCATTCTCAATAAAATCCCTTAATCCGTTAACAAGCGGATCTTCCGGACCCGAAACCACTATTTCAATTGAATTTTCGAGAACTGCCTTTTTAATTTGACTAAAATCCTTTATATTGATATTCAGATTTTGAGCAAAATCCTCTGTACCTGGATTTCCCGGTGCACAAAAGAGCTTTGTTAAATAATTACTTCCCGAAAATTTATAAGCAAGCGCGTTTTCCCTCCCTCCAGATCCAATTAACAATACATTCATCTATAATTCAATTTTTTTGCAGATTAATCCTTTATCACTTATGGCTTTAAGAACCCTTGGAAGAGCATACCACAAATTTTTCGAACTCTTAACAGAATCGTGAAACACAATAATCGATCCCGGCGATAAATATGGTACAACATTCTTAACACAAGATTTTCCCGATAAATCTTTATTATAATCTCTGCTTAGAACATCCCACATTATAATTTTGTAACGCTCACTCAGAACTCTGGCCTGATTTGGTCCGATTCTGGCATAAGGAGGACGGTATAAATTTGAGGGAATAAGATCGGCAGCAAGATCGACATCACTTACATAAATTCCTGTATGTACCCCCCACCCTTTTACATGACTATATGAGTGATTTCCAACAGCATGACCTCGTTCAATTATATCTTTAAAAAGATCCGGGAACAATTCAACGTTCTTACCAATGCAAAAAAAAGTTGCTTTGGCGTTATATTTGTCTAACTGATCAAGTACCCAAGGAGTGACTTCCGGCCGTGGACCATCGTCAAAAGTAAGAAAGACTCCATTTTTCTCTCCCTGAAAGTTCCATACCAACGAAGGAAAGAGTTTTTTAATAATTTTGGGAGGTCTTATTCTCATTTATTGTAATATATGATTGGGCAAAAGTAATAATAAAAATTAACTTTGCATTTGTTAAGTAAAGCATATGAAGAGATTTCCGTTGTACCTTTTTATAATAAGTTTTGTACTGTTTTCATGTAACAGTGGCACAATCCCATTAAATGATTTGTCGCATATTATTGCAGATA
>CAZOOH010000129.1:0-5937 GCA_964581375.1 uncultured Muribaculaceae bacterium | reverse complement strand
GGTGTTGTAGGGGATAGATCCAATACAATTTTTAATGCAGATAGGCCATCGAATGAAGGTAACTGGAAATCAGACACTACAATATCCGGGGCAAACTCCTCAAATTCTCTGATAAATTCTGCCTTAGTTTCAACTACTTTTATTTCAGCAGATTCAAAACTTCTTTTAATCTCTCTTTCGGCTAATTGTGCATCGGAAGGGAGGTCTTCCACAATTAAAATTTTGACAAGCTTATCCATATAGTTATTTAATTCTTATATTTTTATATTGGGAAGTGAAAACCAGAATTTTGCTCCTTTTTCTATTTCGCCTTCGGCACCAACTTCTCCACCATGACGATTTATAATTCTTTGTACAATTGCCAAACCTGCTCCTGTTCCTTCAAATTCGCTGGATGAATGAAGTCTTTGAAATACTCCAAATAGTTTTCCGTAATATTTCATATCAAAACCGGCTCCATTATCAGTAAAAGTATATATAATTTTGTTTTCAACTTTACTACATGAGACTTTAATTAATGGCGACTCTTTTTTTGAAGTATACTTTACTGCATTTGAAAGCAAATTTGATAAAACTTGTCTAATTAAGGAAGGATCGCCTACACAATCACAAATCTCTCCAACTTCGAACTTAATCTTTTCTCTTTGAACTTCATTTGTAATCTCGTAATAGATTGAATGGATTAGTGTTCCCATTAAAATCTGCGATTTAACAATTTCTTTTCTTGAAAGCCTTGAAAAAGAAAGCAAGTCTTCAATTAATCTGCCCATATTGTGTGCATTTTCTATTATTGTTTTGCAAAGCTTCCTACCATCTTCTCCAAGTTGTTCCCCAAAATCTTCATTTAAAATTCCGGCAAAACCACTGACACCTCTTAGGGGTGCTCTCAAATCGTGTGATATTGAATAGCTGAAGGCTTCAAGCTCCTTATTAGCTTCGGCCAATTGAGACGTTCTCTCTTCGACTCTTCTCTCTAACTCTACATTCAATTCATACAGTCTATCACTGGCAACTTTTTGATCTTCTACTACACTTAACAAAGCTAATCTGGAATTCTCCGTTACATCCAAAAGTTTTTTAATCTCCTCTTTAGAATCCAATAACTTCTTCTCGGCAACTTTCTGAGGTGTAATATCACGGTTACTTCCCCTTGTTCCTAAAAATACTCCATCGCTGTTATATATTGGTACACATGAGTGTCCAATCCATTTTTCTGTACCGCTTTTGTGTACAATTCTAAAGTCAATATGACCTGGCAATTCTTTATCGGCAAAATTCATATGCTCCTTAACCCAGACTAAGTCGTCGGGGTGGATAATATCTGTAAGCAAAGTCGGCTTTGCAGCAAATTCATCCGCAGTGTAGCCGGTCATAATAAAACATGAAGGAGAACAATAGAGAAAATTCTTGTCCGGACCTGTCCAGTAGTCCCAATTAGTGGTATGATTTGCCAAGATTTTAAATTTTGCCTCTTCTTCTATAATTTTCGTAGTCAAACTCTCTTTTTGGAGTCTGTTAGTCATAAATGTTCCCAAAAGAGCAGTACCTGCAGGGTAAATAACTAATACCGGTAAAGTAATTGTTTTTATTACGTTTAAAGCAGTGTCTTTCGGGAAAGTAAGCATTAAAGCTAACATTACTAAATGTATAACAATTCCAAAGATATATAGATTCCAGAAAGTAAGGTCCTTTAAATCCTTTTTCTTTAAATATCGCCAAATTATTCCAATAGAACCTGTACAGATAATTACCAAAATACCTGTTAAAGCTCCTATCCCACCCTGATATAATCTGAATAGTGAAGTAATTATCATTGCGATTATAGTCGGAATTGGACCAAAATATAATCCAGAGACACTTACTAGAATTGATCGGGTATCGAAAATTGCACCACTTTCCAATGTCCAGTGTGTTTGCATTACTATGACACCAATCAGTCCTATTATAATACCCAACGGTGCTTTTAAATATTTATTGCTCTTATATTTCCATTTAACGCTAAAAATATCGAAAAGAAACACCAGCAATAAAAGAAGTGATGTATTGTATACTAAATATAAAAATGAGGAATCAATCATATTTTAAATTATGGGTTTACACTAGGATATCTTATAGGTTTTTCCAAAATTAAAAGTAATTCATTTACCTCTTTTTTAAGTTCAATTATTCGTTTTTCACGACCAAGTGTTGCTTCGTGCCATCTTTGCAACTCTCTAAGCTGTTCATTAATTTTTTCATTTGTGATTTTAATTTGAGTGATATCTACAAAAACACCGCAAACACACTGCATTCCATCCAAAATAAAATCTATTGCAGTAATATCTACCGGAAAAACTGTTCTATCTTTTTTAATTACATCGATATCTTTCGTTAGATCAATATTTTCAAATTTTCCCTTAAAAATAGTTTTCACTCTTTCTTCAACCTCTTTCGGATGTATGTCCAATGGGGTAAGTTGAAAAATCTCTTGCTTAGTATACCCGAGCATTTCACACATTATATTATTTGCAAAAATGAATTTTTTGGAATTTCTGTCAAGAACGAGAATTCCCATAGGTAAAGCTTCCAAAATATCTTTTACAAAACTCTCAGATTTTTTTAGAAAAAATTCATTGTTTTTTCTTTCAGTTATCTCTTGAAAAAGAATTGTTATGCCGTTTTCTGATGGAAAAATTCTATTCGAAAACCATTTATCCCATGGCAGATAATTCTCTTCAATATATTGGAATTCATTTGTTTCAAGAGCCTTTAAGTAAGCTTTACCAAAAGGAGTATACAATGCTTCCGGATATTCAATCTTATAATTTTTACCGATCAAATCTTGAGCACTCCGCCCTAGCAGTTTGCTTCCGGCACTGTTTACGTATAAGTAATTGAATTCCTTATCAAATACAACAACTCCATCTCCAATACGTTCCAATGATTCAATCAAATCTTCAATTTTCAAGTTCATAGTTCAAGAATAAGATTAATTGAAAACAATCTCATAATAAAAAAAGAGTCTGACCATTTTATGGTTCAGACTCTAACTAATTTATTAAAATATTGTCATAATTTAGTTTTGTCAATTTAATTCCAAAACTTCATCAAATTTAACAAAAAAATCAATCTTTATCAACCCTGTTATACTTTTTTAGAATCTTAAGTGTTTCATTCAAAGGCAGTGATTCATATATTCCGTTTTTTCCGTAAACTGTCTTAGCTGCAAAGAGTGAATTTACTATTGCTTCTTCAGTAGCTTCAATTACAGCTTCAAAGAGTAAATCAATTTTATCGTTTCTTAGAACAGCACTTTCATAAAACATTGAAGTAGATGAATATGAGACTCTTAAATTAGTCGAAGTTGAAACTGCAATTACAAAATCACCACTTCCATTTGAAGCAATACCACCGGTTCTTGATAGTCCAAGCATTGCTCTCATAGCCAATCTTTTAAGATTTCTTGAATCTAAAGGTGCATCTGTCATAACTACTATCATACATGATCCGTCTTCACCATATTCATTTTTAAGACTTTTAAATGAATATTTTCCCAATTCAATTCCAACAGGAACGCCATTTATCTGTAAAATTCCTCCGAAATTAGATTGTACCAACACTCCTACAGTATATCCGCCTCTTGATTTTGGAAGAACTCTGGATGAAGTTCCGATTCCTCCTTTAAAACCCAAACAAGTTGTGCCGGTTCCTGCCCCAACATTTCCCTCTTCAACAGGACCCGATTTGGCTACATTTATTGCTTCAAGAACATTATTTTTAGTAATGTGTCTTCCTCTAATGTCATTGAGATCGGAATCATTGGTTTCTCCAACTACTGCATTCACACTCTTAACATTACCATTTTCTACAAAATGAAAAGTATAGTCAATTATTGCATCAATTGCGGCAGATACATTTAGTGTGTTAGTCAGTACAATAGGAGTTTCAATATTACCCAATTCATCAACTTGCGGGAATCCTGTCAACTTACCGAAACCGTTTCCTATATAAATTGCAGCAGGAACTTTATTTTGAAAAATGTTATCGGAATGAGGTAATATTGCTGTTACACCTGTATTTACAGTATCACCTTGTTTAAGAGTAAATTGCCCTACTTTAACACCGGGAACATCTGTAATTGCATTAAAATCACCCGTCTTTAAAATTCCGATTTTAACTCCAAAATCTCTGGCCCTGTAAGTATTTTGGGGAAAGACGAATACAGAAAAAAATAAAAACAAAATCGTGCAGTAAAATCTCATATAATTTTTAATTAGATTCAATCGGTAATATTCAAATTTAGTAATGGGGAGGATATTAACGTCTATTGAATTCATTGATAATCTTTTTAATAGCTGCCTGAGCCAGTGGTTCCATTATCTTATATCCTGCTTCATTTGGATGAACACCGTCATAAGTATATTCACTTTTTAGACCGTTTTGTTCATTTGCCATCGGTGTGAAATAATCTACATATATGATTCCATTCTGGCTAGCATAATTCTTAATCATTAAATTTAATGCTACTATCTTTTCTGCAGGTTCTATACCCTTCTTCCACGGATATTCTAAGGCAGGTAATACCGAACATAAGATTACCTTAATATTATGTATTCTAGCAAGTTCCGACATTGAAATAATATTATCCATTATCATTTCATTTGTAGAAAAGCCGGTATTTCCCGCAATATCATTTGTACCAGCCAGTATAATCACAACAGTTGGTTTTAAATTAATTACATCTTGTCTGAAACGGACGAGCATTTGAGGAGTTGTTTGGCCACTTATACCTCTGTTTATATAGTTATTAACTGCAAAAAAATCAGGACAATATTTTTGCCAACCAATTGTAATCGAGTTTCCCATAAATATAACTCTGTGTTCGTTCGGTAAAGGGTTTCCTATTCTTAGATTCTCATCTTTAAATTTTTCAAAATTAGCCCAACTTTGAGAGTAACCTGCAAGCGGGAATAATGTGATTAAACACAAAATCAACAAAAAATAATTCTTTCTCATTTATTAATACCATTTTAAAAATTGAACTTCGATCTGAGAATCTGTAGAAACCATAGATTTGAATTTTGCAAAAAGCTCTTCATAATTTACATTTGACCCTCTGTAATGATATGGATAAACAATCTTTGGTTTGATTGTCAAAACTGTTTTAACAGCTTGATCTAAACTCATCGTATATGGCAAATTCATACATACAAAAGCATAGTCGATATTTTTAATATTCAGAATCTCAGGGATATCTTCGGTATCTCCAGAAATATAGATTCTCTTTTTATCGATAGTCAAAATGTAACCGTTACCAACACCTTTTTTATGATATTTAAGCTTCTCGGGAGAAATATTATACATTGGAACAGCTTCAATATCTATACCCATAACAGATAATTTATCGCCATTATTCATAAGTTTGCCTTCTCCCAATTTATTCGTTATTACTGAAGGTGCAATAATTTCGGTTTTTTCACCTTTAATTTTTTTGAATAACAGTTCGTCAAAATGGTCACTATGTTCGTGTGTATATATTATTAAATCGGGTGATTTGAAAATTGAATATTGTTGCATACTTCCAACCGGATCAACATAAATCACTAAATCGCCTTTTTCTATTACAAATGAGGCATGTTGAACAGGTGAGAACTTAATTGTATCATTATTTTTGCACATAGTATTACTAAAAAATAAGGTGATTGTTAATAAAGTTAATAATACTCTTTTCATATAATTTTTTTTAATCATTTTGACGATAAGGAATTGTAAAATAAAATGTAGCTCCTTTTCCTTCTTCGGAATCTACCCAAATTCTACCACCTAACATTTCGGCAAAACCTTTAGATATAGATAAACCTAAACCAGTACCTCCATAATTTTTACTAATTGAAAGATCTGCCTGTCTGAATCTCTCAAAAATTGCCTCACATAACTCTTTTTTAATACCTATTCCAT
>CAZOOH010000128.1:0-5968 GCA_964581375.1 uncultured Muribaculaceae bacterium | reverse complement strand
ATTATTCGCTAAATAATTATCAATTAGAATTTAAGAAAACCGCAAACGATAATCGTTCCGTGATAGTAGGCGACAATCCTAACAATTTAATTGATTTTAAATATGGTAATAATACACTACTTACTACAGCTTCTATGTCAGGGACAATGAATACCGGCATTATTTGCGGACAAAATATAAATAATAGCGGATTTTCCGGAATTATTCCTGAAGCGAGAATTATGACTCTTGTAACAAATGCTGTTGAGGGAGAACCATACGTTAAAGATTTGGCATTAGCAGTTAGATATGCCGTTAATAATGGTGCCGATATCATTCTTTTACCTTATCAACTATCATTCATTCCTGAAGATAAGATGAGCTGGATTTATGATGCAGTGAACGAAGCAGAAAAAAAAGGTATTCTAATTATTACTACTGTATGGGATGCTGGAGAGGATTTGGCAATTAAAAAATATTATCCTTCAAAAGAGGGGTACAAAGGGAAATCGTATAAAAACATTATGACAGTTGCAAATTCAGACACAACAGGGGCTCCTTCAGCAATGTCTAACTATGGAAAAGGAGGTCTTGATTTATATGCACCTGGACAAAATATTTATTCAACATTACCTGGAGACATTTATAAAATTGCATCATCATCATCATTTGGAGCAGTAGTAGCTGCTGGTTCGGCGGCATTTATTAAAGCATATTTCCCTGAACTTAGTGGTGCCGAAATCAGGGAGATTTTTATAAAAAATTGTACAGATAAAAGAGGTGTTGAAGTTGAAAAAAGTATTCGCCAGAAAGATAAAATTGAGAAAGAGGTATTTATGTATGAACAATTATGTGAGTCAGCAGGAATTCTAAATCTGAGAAAAAGTGTGGAGGCTGCATTAAAATATAAAGTGAAGAAATAAAGTTATGGTTAGTATTAAAATGTGGTCGAGGATAACATTAACACTTTGTGTTATCCTCTTTTTCTTTACACCCGGAATCTCTTTTGCGCAATCAACTACAGCAGTAATTCCCTACGAACTTTCTGCTGGGAAAATGATAATTAAAATGTATCTTAATGAAAGTGAAGAAAGCTTTAT
Organism: uncultured Muribaculaceae bacterium; assembly: GCA_964581375.1. Taxonomy (GTDB): domain Bacteria; phylum Bacteroidota; class Bacteroidia; order Bacteroidales; family UBA932; genus JAFIHK01. The sequence continues at coordinate 4,889 of CAZOOH010000128.1, read as the reverse complement.
TTTCGATACAGGGGCAAGTAAAACCTCACTTTCAACAGATTACTGTCGTAGCAACAACTATGTTGCTATAGATTCAACGTTAATAAATGATGCTACAAGTAATACTGCATATTATAAAATGACAAGAATAGCATCATTACTTACTCCAGATACAATAATTAGATTTACATCTATCCCGACTTTAATTATGCCGGAACCATCTCCTCTAAGATGCCTGAATGTAGTTGGAATAATAGGTAGCGATATTCTCCAAAATCTTATTTGTACAATTGATTCAAAAAATAAAACAATAATCCTGACAACTGCTGAAAAACTTTCGACTGAATCGTTAAGATATTCAAACAGGTTTGTTAGTGGAAGCAATATGCCAATTTTTACGTTTTTCCTAAACGGCGTCGAAACAACAGCTCTATTTGATACTGGGTCTCCCTCATTTATGGCATTAAGAGGGAAAGATTTCGACACCTTGAAAAAATTAAATGCAGTAAAAATCTTAAAAGAAGGGATTGGATCTAAAAGCGTGGGTCTTTCCGGTAAACTTGAATCAATTAATAACTTTCTGGTATATTTCAAAGATATGAGAGTTGGTCCGGCCAAATTTTCAAATGTTATAGCAGAGACATCAAATACACCGTTCACATTATTGGGAACGAGTTTTTTAAGTTTTGCAAAAGTGGTAATTGATTATCCGAGGAAACTGATTTATTATCTGCCACATACAAATGAGTCTATGACGCCGGTATATAAGACAACAAATTTCGGGATTACCGTAAAAGAAAGAAAACTTGTTGTTACTCATATCTGGAAGAATCTTGAGGGTGTTTTGTCGGAGGGTGATTTAATCACACACATAAACGGAGTTGAGACAGGGAATTATGATTTTTGTGATCTCTATACAGGATTAAAGGAATTTAAAGTGCCTGGGAAAAAGATGCTTACAATCAGAACAAAAGAGGGAAAAAGTATCGATATAGAATATTTAGTAGAAAATTTCCAATTTAAATAGTAAATAAATGAAAAAAAATACACTATTAATTATAATCAGTTGTTTGTCAATAAATTTATTTTCTCAAACAATTGCAATAAAACAAGAAGCTGTCGCTTATAAAGAGGTTGATGGTAGAATTGTGGTAAGAGCGACAATTAATGGAAAAGAGGGAGATTTTATCCTTGATTTAGCTGGGAAAAGTGCATTGCTTCCCGAATTTGCCGTTAAGGCAGATATAAAAGATATTCAAAAGACAAGTTTCCCACAGGAAAATCACATTTACAAGATGGTTTCAAACTCAGGAAAATGTACAATAAACACGATTTCAATCGGAAACAATATTTTTGCAAACGGAATGACTGCTCTGATATTGAACGGAGAATCTGCCGAATATCTGAGAAAATTGGGAGTTAACGGTACTATAAACGGAGGACTTCTTCAAAATGTTGTATTTACAATCGATAAAAAGAATAAAAACATCTATTCTTCGACACCATATAAGCCTCAATTTATAAGTGTTTTGAATAGGACAAACTGCGAAATTCTTCCCGGAGTCACTGCAGAATTTGAATTATTGATTAACGATAAACCGGTGAAAGTAATATTGGATACATGGGAGAAGGGGCTTGTTTCTTTAAAAAGTGAGTCATTATTGCCATCTCAGGGAGTGAAAAGAGCAACAGGTAAAATTTCCGGGATTGGATATAGTGACGACTTGACTGCAAATAAAGCAGTTAGCGTGGATAAAATTTCAATTGTAAATGTTGATATTAAAAACGGAATTGTAACTGTAAACAATTCGCTTGTTAAATCAGTTGCAGGGCTCTCCTTGTTAGATTACGGAGTTATTTCTATTGATTATCAGCGTTCAAAATTATATTTTCAATCCTATGAAAGCACAGTCATTAAGGATGAGCCAAAAAGAGAGTTGGCAAAAATTGAGAGTGGGAAGGTAAACCCAATCACTAAGGATGAGTTTATAGAGTATATCTTTAATTATAAAAGTGGGACTGATTTCAAATTAAAGAGCGATAAACCTGTAATTATCGATTTTTGGGCAACATGGTGTGGCCCATGTAAAAAGCTCTTACCTGAGCTGGAAAAATTGGCACTAAAATATAAAGACAGAGTAATTTTCTATAAGGTCAATGCAGATGTTGAAAAAGAACTTTGCTCAAGATTCAATATTATGGCATTACCTACGTTACTAATGGTCGCTCCGGGTAAATCGCCGATTATTGAGGTAGGCGACCAGCCTGAAAAAATTATAAGCATTATTGAAAATAATCTGCTTAAGTAACAAACATTGTTTTATAAGTTACTTTGTTGGGGGGGATTGATCTTAGGCAGTCTCCCCTTTTACAACATATCCGAAGGAAGAAAATCAACTTAAGGATAAAACGAACAAGGCTGTCTTTTTTGAGGCAGCCTTGTTTTATTGTTTATAGCAAATAACTATTTTACAATCTTCATCTCTTTAAGCAGATGTCCGGCGCCGCCGAATTTATCTATGATAAACAGGGTATAGCGGATATCTACATTGATACACCTTTGAAGTTGCGGTTCAAAAACGATATCGCCGCTCATCGCTTCCCAGTTACCGTCGAATGCAGTTCCAATAAGTTCACCCTTTGCATTTAGAACAGGGCTGCCTGAGTTTCCTCCGGTAATGTCATTTGTAGTAATGAATGCTACAGGAAGCTTCCCGTTTGGCATTGCATACTGACCGTAATCTTTGTTTTTGTAAAGTTCAGTAAGTTTTGCAGGTACCACAAATTCCCAGTTATTAGGGTCGGCTTTCTCCATAACACCATCAAGAGTTGTAACATAATCATAAATTACAGCATCTTTCGGAGAGTAATTCAGAACCTGACCATAAGTCATTCTCATAGTTGAGTTTGCATCGGGATACATATCCTTGCCCTGCTTCATTTCGAGCAAACCTGCAAGAAGAGCTTTCTGGCCGGCGTTAGACATAGCGTTACTTCTCATTACCATTTGTTGTAAAGGCATCAGAACAGGCCCGATATTTTTATAAATTGCGTAAACAGGATCATTTACAAGTTTTTCAGGTGAGTTGTTCAATGCATCGTTTATCTTTTCAAAGCTGGTAAACACAGAATTTTCAAATAGATAATTAACATAAGCCTCAATGCTTCCTCCGAAGTTATTATCAATAACAGTATAGAATGCAGGCAGATACTCTTTTTTAACCTTCTCCTTATAAACGGTTAACATTGCGACAGTTACCTTTTTATCGGTAGGTGCGTTATAGTTTGCAAAGAATCCTTTGATACGTCCGGTCAGTTCGGCTGCCTTAGCTTTTGCTGCAGCAATATCACCCTTCTCAATCAAAGGCACAACATCTTTGTATTGTGAAGCAACAGCTGCAACCTCAATGTTGTTAATAGTTTCAGTGAGGTAGGTGCTTACATAAAGAGCCTCTTTCCTTTGTTCGACAGCCTGTTTAATCATCGATAGCGCTTTACCGTATTTCTCTGCTCTTTTAGGATCGGCATTAACCCACTCGGTAAATTGTTTCTCCTCTTCAAGTCTCCTCTCTTTTACTTTCAGTTTGGCAACAGCCTGATTCATTCCGATTGAATTCTTCCAATAGTTTGAAGAGCTTGCGAATTTGCTTGAATATTGCAATCTAACCTTAGGGTCAGCCAGCATATCTGCCTGTAAAACATCTTGTCTTACACCTCTTGCATGAATTCTGATTGCGTTTGAGATATCTGTTCTTTCATCAAGTTCAAATGAAGTCATGTAACGGTAAGTTCTTCCGGGATAACCGATTACCATTGAGAAATCCTTCTGTTGAACACCTTTTAACGAAATAGTTAAGGATTTTTTCGGTCTGTATGGAACGTTATCTTTTGAATAAGGGGCTGGGTTGTTGTCTTTGTCGGCATAAACGCGGAACATAGAAAAGTCTCCGGTATGTCTCGGCCAAACCCAGTTGTCGGTGTCATAACCGAACTTACCAATAGATGAAGGAGGTGCTCCGACAAAACGTACATCGTCAAATGTTTTGCTTACAACAAGATAGTAGGCGTTCCCTCCGAAGAAAGATGAAACTTTCGCTGCCAAATATTTGTTGCCGGCAACTGCCTTCTCTTCAATCTCTTTAATTGCCTTATTCTGAGCCTCCATCTTAGCGCGAGGATCTGTGATTGATGCTGTTGCAGCTTCAACCTGAGGAGTAACATCAGTAAAGCTTTCGAGGAATGTTACTGAAAGTCCGGCAGGGAGCTCTTTGTCGCGACTCATTGCCCAGTAACCGTTTTCAAGGTAATCGTTTTCAACAGTGCTTAACTTTTGGATAGCCCCGTAACCGCAGTGGTGGTTTGTAAGAACCAATCCTTCGTCCGAAATGATTTCGGCTGTACATCCGCCGCCAAAATGAACGACAGCGTCCTTAAGACTTGAGTTATTAATATCGTAAATGTCTTTTGCAGTTAATTTAAAGCCAAGCTCTTTCATCTTTTTACTGTTGAGTTTTTCAATCAACGGTAAAAGCCACATACCCTCATCTGCCAAAACCGGAGTTACCGACAGTGTAAAAAAGAATAGCAGCACTAAACTGATTTTTTTCATAAAATGAATTAATTATTAGAAGTTAATTTTGTGTATTTTTAACAAAAATAATAAAAAAGGGACTCTATAGGTGAAAATTGTTATTGCTTCCGATAAATTTAAAAATTGTCTCTCATCGAAGGAGGTAAACAGGGCAATTGGCAGTGGGGTACAAAAATCTCTCTCCGGGTGCGAAGTGTGCTATATTGAGATGGCCGACGGTGGAGAGGGTTCTTTAGATGTTTTCAGAAATGTTAGCGGAGCCGGCAGAGTTCAGCTCTATGTCAAAGATCCGCTAGGAAGAGAGATTGCAGCAGAGTAT
>CAZOOH010000127.1:0-5968 GCA_964581375.1 uncultured Muribaculaceae bacterium | reverse complement strand
GTGAAAGAGGTTCGTCCTAACATAGATGTCTATCCTCCTGATTTTCCGGATTCGCCTTTAATGATTTTCCCTTTTTCAGAGAATTTCAAATGGACAAAAGATAATTTTGGACCGCTATGGGTACCGAAAGAGGGTGCTACTGTTGATATAAATATTGAGAATCTGCCGCTTTACAGCAGAATAATTTCTACGTACGAAAAGAATAAACTAGAAGTTAAAGATGGTAAAATCTTTATAAACGGAGCAGAAGTCACTCAATATACATTTAAGATGAATTACTACTTTATGATGGGCGATAACAGGCATAACTCTCTGGATTCGCGTTACTGGGGTTTTGTTCCCGAGTCTCATATTGTAGGTACTCCATCGATTATTTGGTTCTCAAAAAGTAATTACCAATCGTTTCCAAAAAATATTCGTTGGAAAAGGATTTTTAAATTGGTGTGAAATTTGGAAATTCAAAAAATAAATTAGATATTTGCAGCCCCTTATGGGGTTTTAATCGAAAATAATTAATATAGAGATATAAAATGGCACGTGTTTGTCAAGTTACAGGTAAAAAAAGATTAATCGGGAATAATGTTTCTCACTCGAAACGCCGCACTAAAAGAGAGTTTGCTCCAAACTTGAAAAGTAAGCGTTTTTGGTTAGAGGAAGAGCAGAGATTCGTTAGTTTAAAGGTCTCGGCTGCCGGTATTCGTACAATTCACAAAAATGGTCTTAGCGCAACTTTAAAGAAGGCTCAGGCTAACGGATTAGTTAAAATATTTTAATTAAGGAGTTATGGCAAAGAAAGGTAACAGAGTTCAGGTAATCCTTGAGTGCACCGAACAAAGAGAGAGTGGAGTACCGGGAATTTCAAGGTACATCACCACAAAAAATAAGAAGAATACGACTCAAAGATTGGAGCGTAAAAAATATAATTCCTTTTTGAAAAAGGTTACTCTTCATCGTGAAATAAAGTAATATAATTAAAGTAACAGAATATGGCAAAGAAAGCGGTTGCGTCCTTCAGCGCAGATAAATCGGCTCAGAGAAGTTCAACTAAATGTATCAGAATGGTACGTTCAGAGAGAACAGGATCATATGCATTTAAAGAAGAGATGGTTCAAAACGAACAAATTAAAGATTTCTTCGAAAAGAAGTAATCTTTATAAATAATATTTTAAAAGAGGCTGACCAATAATTTTTTGGTCAGCCTCTTTTTATTTGAACAGATAATTCTTGATTTACACCTGCTAACAAGATTCTCATATAATTTTTTAGCATATTATTTTTTATAAAAAGTTTTTAACTGTTATTTGTGCGTTAAACGATACAATTATCTGCTGTAATATTTGTTATCTTTGCAGGATAAATACAATGATAAATGGCGATTTTTGGACTATTCGGAAGTAAAAGCAATGAGGAGAAGAGAGCGTTGAATGATGGTCTTGAGAAGACTCGAAAAGGGTTTCTGGAGAAACTTTCCAGAGCGGTAGCAGGGAAATCCAGGGTTGATGATGATTTACTTGACGAAATTGAAGATGCTCTTATTGCTTCGGACATTGGAGTGGAAACTACCTTAAGAATTATTGAGAGGCTTGAGGATAGAGTTGCGAGAGATAAGTTTATGAATAGCAAAGAACTGGATGCTATTCTAAAACAGGAGATTGAGTCTTTGTTAAATATAGGGGAGGATTATAATGGGGAGATTCCGTTTGACCTCTCAAAGAAACCTTATGTTGTAATGGTGGTGGGTGTGAACGGGGTTGGAAAAACAACGACTATTGGTAAGCTTGCGGCGCGTCTTAAAGCATCGGACAAAAAGGTTATTCTTGGCGCTGCCGATACTTTTAGAGCGGCAGCAATCGATCAACTTGCAGTATGGGGAGAGCGTGCCGGTGTGACAGTTATTAAACAACAAATGGGATCGGATCCTGCCTCGGTTGCTTTTGATACTCTTACTCATGCTGTTTCTCAGGGTGCCGATGTTGTACTTATTGATACTGCAGGGAGGCTTCATAATAAAGTAAATCTTATGAACGAGCTCTCAAAGATTCGTAATGTTATGAGAAAGGTTGTTCCTGATGCTCCTCACGATGTACTTCTGGTGCTGGACGGTTCTACGGGTCAAAATGCTTACCAGCAGGCGAAAGAGTTTTCAAAAGCTACTGATGTAACTGCACTGGCGGTGACTAAACTGGACGGAACTGCCAAGGGTGGGGTTGTAATCGGAATTTCAGATCAATTCAAAATTCCCGTAAAGTTTATTGGTGTGGGCGAAAAGATTGAGGATCTTCAAGTTTTTGATAAAAAGGAGTTTGTAAACTCTCTGTTTAATTAGTTAAATAAAATATCTGCATATGAAAATTTCATTGAACTGGCTTAAAAAATACGTTGATTTTAATTTAGAAGCCGAGGAGGTTGAGAAAATTTTGAGTTCTATTGGTCTTGAAGTTGAGGCTATGGAACAGGTCGAAAAGATTCCGGGAGGTTTAAAAGGTGTAGTTGTGGGTCATGTGGTTGAGTGTGTTAAACATCCTGATGCCGACAAACTTAGTGTTACAAAGGTAGATGCGGGTACAGGTGAATTATTGCAGATAGTTTGCGGTGCTCCTAATGTTGCTGCCGGTCAGAAGGTTCTGCTTGCCACTGTAGGAACCGATTTGAGATTTTCTAACGGCGATGAGATTAAGATTAAAAAATCTAAAATTCGCGGGGTTGAATCGATGGGTATGATTTGTGCCGAGGATGAACTTGGCATAGGTACTTCTCACGAGGGAATTATGGTTCTTGATGGTGACGCAGTTGTGGGTACATCGGCTAAAGATTTCTTAAAACTGGAGTCTGATACTATTTTTGAAATTGGACTTACTCCTAACAGGGTTGATGCTGCTTCTCATATTGGGGTGGCAAGGGATTTATCGGCATTTTTGAGATTGAACGAAATGGGTGGCGAAATGACTACTCCATCTGTTGACGGTTTTGAAAATCTGCCCAAAGCCGTAAATGGAATTAAACCTGTAAAGGTTACGGTAATGAGCGCTGATGCTGCTCCAAGGTATATGGGTGTAACTTTATCTAATATAAAAGTGTGTGATTCGCCTGAATGGCTTAAGGAGAAGTTAAATGCCATAGGGCTTAAACCTATTAATAATGTGGTGGATGTTACCAATTTTGTTTTGCACGAAACCGGGCATCCTTTGCATGCATTTGATTATGATAGAATTGCAGATGCTTCTGTGGTTGTGAGAGTTGCAAAGAGTGGCGAAAAAATTGAGACTCTGGATGGTGTTGTGAGAGAGTTGAGGGAGGATGATTTAATGATTTGTGATTCAAATAAACCGATGTGTATTGCGGGTGTATTCGGAGGAGCGAATTCGGGGGTCACAAACTCTACTGTTTCGGTTTTTTTGGAGAGTGCTTATTTTAATCCTGTTTCGGTAAGAAAAACTTCTAAATTTCATACTCTTAAAACTGATGCCTCTTTCCGTTTTGAAAGAGGAGCCGATCCTTTGGTGTTGCCGTATGCTTTAAAGAGAGCTGCGATTTTGTTGAACGAGGTTGCAGGGGCTGTTGTTGCAGGCGAGGTAGAGGACATCTGCTCAAAACCTTTTGAAAAGGCTGTTATTGAGCTTGATTTTGAGAGGATAAGGAAATTTATAGGGAAGGAGATCGATAACAAAACTTTCGAGAAGATTCTCGAATTTTTAGATTTTGAGATAAAACATATTGAGGGGGACACTGCTGTTGTTTTGGCCCCTTCGTACAGGGTTGATGTTACCAGGGAGTGTGATGTCGTGGAGGAGATGCTCAGGATTTATGGGTATAATAATATTGAATTGCCGCACGGTGTTCATATTTCGATAAATACGACTCCTAAACCGGATCCTGAGAGGGTTAAGAATCTGATTTCCGATTTCCTTACTGCAAACGGATTTTTTGAAATGATGAATAATTCGCTTACTAAGTCGGATTACTATTCTAAACTTAAAACTTTTGAGAAGGATAATCTGGTTTATATAATGAACCCGCTAAGTTCTGACCTGGACAGTATGCGTCAAACGCTTCTGCTTCACGGGCTTGAGTCGGTGGCGTATAATATTAATCGCCAACAACCGAATTTGAAGCTGTACGAAATTGGGAATGTCTATAAAAAGGAGAGTGAAAAGGAGTCGGGAGATTTATCGGCCTATAAGGAGGAGTTTAAGATTTCTCTGTTTATGACAGGAGGAAGTGGTCAATCTTGGAGAATTGCAAATTCTAATTATCACTATTTTAATTTAAAGGGTTACCTGGATTTGCTTTTGAGCCGTTTCGGAATCGATGCTCATGACTTGAATTATGCTGCTGCTCCGGGGGATATCTTTTCGGAGGGGCTGGTTTATATGGCTGGTGAGAAACAACTGGCAGTTTTTGGTACTGTTAACAGCTCTTTATTGAAACAGTTCGGAATTAAGCAACCGGTTTTTGCCGCCGAAATATCCTGGAAACCACTGTTTAATGCTATAAAGAAAAATAAAATTCTATACAAGGAGTTGCCAAGGTATCCGGAGGTAAGAAGAGATTTGGCATTGCTTGTAGATGAAAAAGTTTCGTATGCCGATCTTAGAAAAGCTGCTTACAAATGTGAGAAAAAGCTTTTAAAGCAGGTTGTGCTCTTTGATGTTTATCGTGGCGACAAGATTCCTGAAGGTAAGAAACAGTATGCATTAAGCTTCACTCTGCAAGACCTGGAAAAGACTCTTACCGATAAATATGTCGAAGATGTGATGGCTAAGTTGTTGGAGACTTTCCGTTCGCAGTTCGGCGCTCAGTTGCGATAGAATCTTATGAAAACGAACATTGTTGCTTTTTTGAGTCTGGTTAAGTTTCCTCACACTCTTTTTGCTTTGCCCTTTGCATTAATCGGGTTTGTATTGGGCTTAACAAGTAATGATGCTGTGTTTTCCTGGCTTTTTTTATTGCAGATACTCGGTGCGATGGTGTTTGCAAGAAACAGCGCGATGGGTTTTAACAGGTATATCGACCGAAAGATTGATGCTACGAATCCGAGAACGGTAAGCAGAGAAATTCCTGCCGGGATTATCTCTTCGGGAAGTGCTCTGGCTTTTGTTGTAATTAACTCATTGCTTTTTGTTGCGGTTGCATATTCAATTAATATTCTCTGTTTTTATTTGTCATTCCCTGCATTAATTGTTTTACTTGGGTACAGTTATACAAAGAGGTTTACCTGGCTTTGTCATTATTTTCTTGGTCTGGCACTCGCAATTGCACCGGTGGGAGCATTTATTTCGGTTACAGGTCGTATTGAGTTGCCTGTAGTATTTCTCTTTTTTGCAGTATTACTGTGGGTAAGCGGATTCGACATAATCTACTCGCTTTCGGATGAGGAGTTCGACAGTAAAGCGGGATTAAACTCTGTTCCTCAAAGATTCGGGAAAAGAGTTGCTCTATTAATCTCTTCGGTTGGTCATGCACTCGTAGTCCCCTTTATTGTTTTGTTCGGATTGTATTCATCGGCAGGTATTCTCTATTTTATAGGGGTTGCAGTTTTTACTCTGTTGCTTATTTACCAGCACCTGATTGTTAAACCTGACGATTTGAGTCGTGTGAATGCTGCTTTTTTTACATCTAACGGAGTGGCATCGGTTCTTTTTGCCTGTTTTACTATTGCCGATTTACTGATTAACCTCCCATAACCGGTACAATCTCCCAAACTTTATATTTTTTCGCTGTTGATTTTCGCTCCATTCAGGTGCATATTAACTTGTTTAAGGTGCGCTTAAGAGTCGGGAATACATAAAAAGGGGGAGTGCCAAAATGAATTTTGACACTCCCGGATGCACCAATCAGTAACCTAATTTTTTATTTTCGCGGGTGCACACTATCTGCCGTAAACGGCAAGATCTCCCAGTTCTTCCTCAATTCTGAGCAATTGATTGTATTTTGCCATCCTGTCGGAACGGCTCAATGAGCCTGTTTT
>CAZOOH010000126.1:0-6111 GCA_964581375.1 uncultured Muribaculaceae bacterium | reverse complement strand
TCTGCTTTAGAATACGGACCCGACTATATTAACTTCAGTGACTTGAAAGTCAGAAATATCCATACCGATATTCGCAATATTAGAATTCAAAAAGACACTCTTTTTGCAGATGTTTTGTCGCTTGAAGGAATCGATAAAAGTAATTTCTCAGTAAAAAAATTCTCGGGGAATCTTTATGTATGCCCGAAAGAGTCAAGAATCAGCAATCTTTTAATAGAAGATGGATTTACCAAACTAAACGCACATCACTTTAGTTTTTATTATGATAAGGCAAAAGATTTTGGTCAATTTACTCAGAAAGTTAAGATGGAGCTGCAACTAAATGACTCTTGGTTTAGCTTTCGTACACTCGCAAAAATCACACCTTCTCTCGAAAATAATTATTTAGGGATGCATCTTAAAGGTCTGGCTGCGGGAACATTAAATTCAATAAAAGCCGAAAATCTGGTTGCAGTTTCAGAATCAGGATTTACTACTCTAACTGTAAATGCCAGAATTTCCGGATTACCAAAAACTCCTACAACAATGGCCTTTATGGACATAACGGACTGTAAAACAACCAGTTTTGACATATCTGCCATAATTGCAAAACTTAATAACGAAAAACAATCTCCATTTATTCAAAAGTTATCATCTTCCGTAAATTACAATTTTGAAGGTGGACTGGCGGGGCTTCTCACCGATTTTGTCGCAAGCGGAAAGATAACATCTAATATTGGAAATATCGATATGGATGTCCTGCTTAAATCCGATAAAAATGAGAAAGGGTTCGAGATGAAAGGAAATCTTAAACTCAATGAATTCGATGCCGGTAAATTAATTATGAACAAAGAACTAGGTAAGATTTCTATGAGGGCGTCGATGACATCCCTTTTCAGAAAAGAGGTTTTCGGTGGGAACAGATTTATTATCGACAGTCTGTATATAGATCGGCTTGACCTTCACAACTATAGTTACAGTAATATTTTAGCAAACGGAAAATTGGAAAATTCAATTTTTGACGGAAGGGTTATTTGTCATGACCCAAATCTTGATTTGATATTTCAAGGGATTTTCGGTCTTTCACAAAAAAGAGATTCTCATTACGACTTTTACGCAAATGTTGCTTATGCCGATCTAGCAGCACTTAAACTTGACAAACGTGATTCCGTTTCCAAAATTCAATTAGTAACTACCGCAAATTATACACAAAAGAGAGAGGGCGATATTTTTGGGACAATTGATTTAAATTCTGTTAAGTATAGCAACAGTAAGGGCGATTTTTATATTGGTGATGTTCATTTTAAATCATTATCTACCTCAGAAGAGTTTACGGCAACTCTGAATTCAGGATTTGCTGTTTTGGAATACAGAGGAAAAGAGATTTTTACCAAATTTATGAAAGTAGCCAGAGAGATAGCTCTCAATTGGCAAATTCCTGCTGTTTTTAAAGCAGATACAGCATTGATATTTGATTCAAAAGAGAAGTATCATCTTAGTGTAAACTTTTACGACACAAAAGCTGTAAGTGAATTACTTCTGCCGGGTCTCTCTATTGCCCGCCAAAGTTTTCTTAGCATAGACATCGATAACAACTCTTTAGCTTTGCGTGTAAAATCACCTTCGATCAGTTACAATAAACTCGCAGTTAATGATCTGAATGCATCTGCCAACTTTATAAAAGACTCTGGTATATGCAACATCTCGAGTGAAAAATTTACAGTATCTGGATTTGATTTTGATAAAAACTCAATAAAAATTAAATCAACAGACAATTCTTTACAAGTTAAGGCTCAATATAAAAATGTAGATGAATATAAGAGTAGTTTAAACCTAAACTCTGATATTCATTTCTCCAGAGATCAAACCTCAGAATCGGTTTTGTCTGTTATTAAAATAATGAACTCTGGCCTCACAATCAATAATTTACCTTGGGACATATCGAATTCGACAATTTCAGTTAAGAACAAAGAGATTCTAATTGATAATTTAAAGATTAATCACGATAATCAATTATTATCGGTAAATGGAAAAATTTCCAATAACAGCTCCGATACTTTAAGTATCAATCTGCAAAATCTTTCAATTGATCCTCTAAATTTGATTGTAAGAAAGGACTTTGATTTTAAAGGGGAGCTATCGGGCTATGCCAGGGTTTCGGGCTGGTATGATAACCCGGCGGTAGAGTTGGATGTAAAGGGTAGTAATCTTAAGATTAATAGTGCAGATGCCGGACTTATAAGTTTAAAAAGTGCCTGGAATTATGCTAAAAAGGAGCTCGACATTAACTTTGAAAATATAAATAAGGGTAAAACTCTTTTATCTGCACATGGCAATTATAATCCTGAGCAATCTTCAATTAATCTTGATACAAAACTTGAGAGTTTTCCGGTTTCATATTTTGAACCATTTTTAAATACTTTAATTTCAAAGCTTAACGGGAAAGCAAGCGGAAATATTAAAGTTAAGGGGCCATTAAATAAATTAGTACTTGAGTGTAATGACGGAAACCTCTCAAATGTAGGATTTAACGTGAATTACACCAATGTAAGTTACACTCTTAACTCACCATTTTCATTGTCCGAAAATAAAATCAAAACTACAGGTGGAACTGTCAAAGACCGTTTTGGCAATTCAGGCTCTGTAAATAGTACATTGATTCACAATTATTTTAAAGGTCTGGGTATTAGTGCTTCACTAATATTTAATAATCTTGAATGTATAAATACCAAAGAGAAGGATAATCCTGCATTTTACGGTAATGTTTTCGGGACAGGTACTATGACTGTAGGGGGTAATCTTGAAAAGATTCTCATGAACATTGAGGTTACATCAAATCCAAACAGCACTGTACACATTCCTCTCTCCTCTTCTACTGAGGCAACTCAAACAAATCTGCTTACGTTTGTTAAAGAGGGAAAATCAGAAAATGAAATAAAGAGTGATGAATCCGATAAAAATAACTCTAAACGAAGCAGCAGTGCTTTAGAACTAAAACTCAGAACAATCGCCACACCGGATGCCGCTCTTAAAATCGAAATCAATAAAGCTGTCGGCGATATTATTACAGGTTACGGAAACGGAATATTGGACCTTGATATAAAAACGGCCGAAAAAACATTCAATATATACGGCGACTATGTTATTGATAAAGGGAACTATCAATTCGGTTATGCTCTCAAACAATTTGAGATTATGCAAGGCGGCCGGATCAGTTTTAACGGCGATATAATCAGTACAAACCTCGATCTTATAACATCTTATAAAACAAAAGCTTCAATTAATACTCTAATTTCTGACACCACTTCTGTAGGAAACAGACGTACAGTAGATTGCCGTATTGCAATGACAGGACCTCTTATGAACCCTACGTTAGGATTCAGCATAGATATTCCGGATCTGGATCCGACTACCGGAGCGAGAGTAAGTGCCGCATTAAATTCCGATGACAAAGTTCTGCGACAAATCATGTCTATCTTAATTTCCGGCAATTTTGTACCGGATATGGAATCAAATATTGTCAATAACACCAACATTATATATTCAAACTTATCAGAAATTCTTTCAAATCAAATAAACAGTATATTTAATCAACTCGAAATTCCTCTTGACCTTAATTTTAACTATCAGCAAGGAAACAGCGGACAAAATTTATTTGATGCAGCAGTAAGTGCACAACTATTAGATAACAGGATAATTGTGAACGGCAACATTGGTAATTCACCCTACTCAAATAATAACGGAAACCTTTCGGGCGATATCCAGGTTGAAGTTAAACTTGACCCAAAAGGAAAAATCAGAGCCAGAATATTTTCAAGATCTGCCGACCAATATTCAAATTATTTAGAAGGAATTCAACGAAACGGATTTGGAGTAGTCTATCAAGAGGAGTTCAACTCATTTAAAGAACTGTTTGAAAAACTTTTTATGAGAAATAAAAAGATTAAAGTGACACCCTTACAATCTGCCCAATAAGTTCTCTGCTGTACTCCCTTTCAACTTTGATATAATTTTTGGTATAACCGAACATCTTACCACCCTTTTGAGTACTTTCAAAAAGGACCTCCTCTTCTCTTCCGCTATTTTCATTACAGAATTGAGAGTACAACTCATCGGACAATTTTGATAATTGCTCAACTCTTTGAGTTTTAGCCGACTCTTTAACCTGATCCGAAAACTCGGCAGCAGGTGTATCTGCACGTTTTGAGTAAGGGAAAATATGTAAGAAAGAAGGCTTTAGGCTCTTAAGAAAATTATAAGTATCAAGAAAATCCTGATCACTCTCTCCCGGGAAACCGACAATTACATCTATCCCGATAAAAGCATAAGGCATATATTTTCTAATCATTAAAACTCTCTCTTTAAAAAGAGTTGTGTTATATCTTCTCTTCATAAGAGCGAGAATTTTATCGGAGCCTGACTGTAGCGGTATATGAAAATGAGGCAAAAATTTACTGCCTTCTGCAATCCATTTGACAATCGTTTCAGAAAGCAGATTTGGCTCTATAGAAGATATTCTGTATCTCTCAATCCCCTCAATTTCATTTAATTTTTTTAACAAATCTTCAAACTTTTCTCCGGTAGTTCTTCCAAAATCACCAGTATTTACACCTGTAAGAACCACCTCTTTTATTCCTTTGGCAGATATCTCCTTTGCCTCTATCAAAATATCGTCAATAGGTTGGTTTCGGCTTTTACCGCGAGCCAGGGGTATAGTGCAATATGTACATTTATAATCACATCCGTCCTGTACCTTCAAAAAAGAGCGGGTACGATCATCCGAAGAGTATGCCGGGAATATAGTTTCCACACTTTGTATCATACAAGAAAAAGCCTTAGAAACTCCCTTGTTCTTCAATTCAGATACTTTTACAAATAGATTTGCTTTCTGATCGGCACCAAGCACCAGGTCCACCCCTTCGATTGCAAGTAATTCTTTTGGTTTCAACTGAGCATAGCAACCGGTAACTGCTATAATTGCATCAGGATTCTGTTTGTGTAACTTTCGTATGGCTTGCCTGCATTTTTTATCGGAATGTTCAGTAACCGAACATGTATTAATAACATATACATCAGCCTCTTTAGAAGATGGAACTTTATCATATCCGTTTGCAACAAATTGTCTTGCTAAGCTTGATGTTTCGGAATAATTCAACTTGCATCCGAGAGTGACGAATGCTACTTTTTTGTTATTCATATAATTACAGCGACATTACTACCCTGGATGCCTCAACTTTACCTCCTATGGGCGGGTTTAACTTAGATATAGAAATTTGAGCTGCAGTTATTTGAGGAAATGCCTCCTTAATTTTATCCAAAACTCGTTTAGCAACACTCTCCATAAGCTTGGATGGTTGTTCCATTTCAATCTTAATTAATTTGTATATCTCCTGATAGTTCAATGCATCCTCAATATTATCGGTTATTGCCGCCAAATCAGAATCTGAATCTGCCCAGAACGATACTAAAAAATTGTTTCCGATAATCTGCTCTTCCTTAAAACATCCGTGATAAGCAAAAAACTCCATATTTATCAATTCTACTCTGCTCATTTTCTTAAATTATAAAAACTGCCGGTTTTTTGTTCAAATCAGGCATATCCCGCTTCCAATCGGCAACTCTTCTTGTTTTAATAAATTCATCTTCCATTGTTATATTACAAGCAACTGTCAATTTTGTTGCAGGATTACATACAGAAATAATATCTTCCATCATTGCATTATTCCTGTATGGAGTTTCAATAAAAATCTGGCTCTGCTCCTTTACAGTACTCAGCCTCTCCAGTTCTTTAATTTTTGCTCTTCTAAGTTCCGTTTTTACAGGCAGATACCCGTTAAAAGCAAAATTTTGTCCATTTTTGCCCGATGCCATCAGTGCCAAAAATATTGAAGAGGGTCCGGTTAAAGGAACTACATCGATATTATTTTCGTGACACAACTCAACAAGTCTGGCACCCGGGTCGGCTACAGCCGGTAAACCGGCCTCGCTTAAAAGACCCATATCACTGCCATTAAGCAGAGGTTTTAAATATTCAGCCGTTTGAGAATCGACAGTGTGCTCATTAAGTTCAAAAAGAGTAAGTGACTCTATTCTTCCTTTGAAACCCTTTGCCGACAAAAATCGGCGCGCCGT
>CAZOOH010000125.1:0-6171 GCA_964581375.1 uncultured Muribaculaceae bacterium | reverse complement strand
GCAGCGGATGGACGAGACTAGTTACTAGTTACTAGTTACTAGTTACTAGTGATTAGTGATTAGTGATTGGTGATTAGTGATTAGTCCCTAGTCCCTACTCACTTCAGATTTATTACATAATTGAACATTTTAGTTAACGAGGCCGGATCTTGAAAATCGGCTTTGTTTTCTTTTATGTAGTTCTCAATCTCATCTTTTTTGGCAGGGAAAAGCTTAATAAAATTCTTTTTGTTAAAGACGTAATTCATGCCGCGTGCAGTCATTAAAGAGAGGGTCTCGGAGTATGTATATCTGTAACTTACATTACCCGAAAGGGCCGCAGTATGTTCAGTAATTCCGAGTGTATTTATAGATGTAATCGAAGCAGTCTCACCGGGTGAGCCGTATGCTCCGTTTTTATTGGCAAGGGTAATTTTCAAATCCTTTCGCAGAGCCAGCAAAATTCTGCCGTCGGTTGCAAGTAGCTGATAATAAGCACCGTTCAGCTTTCTAAAAATATTACCCGAAATTGTGACATAATCAATATTGGGTTCAATATTTACGGCAATAGTGTCTTTTCCGTTCTGAATCGAATGAAGTACCTGTTTGTAAACATTAACATTAAAAATTGAGTGTAAAACAGTTCCATCTTTGAGCTTGACATCGCCCTCCCCGAAAGAGGGTAAAAAATAGAAATTCTTTTTAAACTGGTCACCATCTACCAGCGCCCCATTTTTAGTGATTACAGTCTCATCCTGAGCACTTAACAAATTACAAACAAGTAAAAAAAGCGCTCCAAAAGTTAATTTTTTTATCGGCATTTTTATAAAATATTACTGACTATAAAATTAACAAATAATCTTAGATATGTTAAAAAAATTGATTACTTTTGGACTTTGGAATTAATATGAATAGTTATCCCCAAATACAATCCGAGCTTGTCTCGGAAACAGAGTCATTCTCGATAAAACCTTTGGCTTCAAAGGTTTTGTCGCAATCCCGGCTTCGATAATTATTTTTAAGCTGAAGGTGCTGCGCATCTGCGGCTTTTATTTTGTATTGAAATTAAATTTTTTAAATAATATTACTAATACACAAGCTATGGCAAAAGAGAAAAAATTTATTACTTGTGACGGTAACTATGCCGCTGCTCACGTCGCCTATATGTTCAGTGAACTTGCCGCTATATATCCTATCACACCCTCTTCAACAATGGCCGAATATGTCGATGAATGGTCTGCATTCGGGAAGAAAAACCTGTTCGGAGAACCTGTAAAGGTTGTTGAAATGCAAAGCGAAGGAGGAGCAGCAGGAGCTGTTCACGGATCACTTCAAGCCGGCGTGCTTACAACCACATTCACAGCATCTCAGGGATTGCTGCTGATGATTCCAAATATGTACAAAATTGCCGGTGAAATGCTCCCTACAGTATTCCACGTTTCGGCAAGAACACTTGCAAGTCAGGCACTCTCAATCTTCGGAGACCACTCCGACGTTATGGCCGTTCGCCAAACCGGTTTTGCAATGATTGCATCTGGAAGCGTTCAGGAGGCTTTAGACCTGGGAGCAGTAGCACATCTCTCTACACTAAAATCGAGAATTCCGTTTGTACACTTCTTCGACGGCTTCAGGACCTCACACGAAATTCAAAAAATTGAAGATATCGATGCAGATGCTCTTAAATCGAAAATCAGCAAAAAATCAATTACCGCTTTCCGCCAAAGAGCATTGAATCCTGTAGCTCCTGTTACAAGAGGTACAGCACAAAATCCCGATGTTTTCTTCCAGGCAAGAGAGGCTTCAAACCCTTACTACGATGCGGTACCAGATATCGTTGCACGCTATATGGGCGAAATCAGCGAACTTACCGGACGCCACTATCTGCCATTTGACTACTACGGCGACGAAGATGCCGAAAACATTGTTATTGCAATGGGTTCAGTAACCGAAACCGCTATTGAGGCAGTAGATTACATCCGCAGTAAAGGCGAAAAAGCAGGTTTACTCACAGTTCGCTTGTATAGACCATTCTCTGCCAAATACTTTATGAGAGTTCTTCCTAAGAGTGTTAAGAAAATCGCTGTTTTAGACAGGACAAAAGAGCCGGGCTCGGTAGGCGAACCACTTTACCTGGATATCAAATCGGTACTTGCTACAGAGAAGGGCGCTAAGGCTCCGTTAGTTGTAGGCGGTCGCTACGGTCTCTCTTCGAAAGACACAACACCTGCTCAAATCGTTGCAGTATTTGACAACCTCAAGATGAAAGAGCCTAAAAACGGTTTTACAATCGGAATCGTTGACGATATCAGCTTCAAATCACTCAATATTAAAGAGGAGATTAACACAGCCAAACCGGGCACAATCGAGTGTAAATTCTACGGACTCGGTTCAGATGGTACCGTTGGTGCAAACAAAAATACAATCAAGATTATCGGCGAAACAACTCCTAAGTTCTGCCAGGCATATTTCGACTACGATTCAAAGAAATCGGGCGGATACACTTGCTCTCACTTAAGATTCGGCGACAATCCGATTAAATCGCCATACCTGGTATCGCAGCCGGACTTCGTAGCATGTCACGTAAGCGCATATCTTACTAAATATGACGTACTTAAAGGCATTAAGAAAAAAGGAACTTTCCTTTTGAACACCCTTTGGTCTACCGAAGAGACACTCAAAAAACTTCCTGATTTTGTTAAAGCAACTATCGCAAAGAAAGAACTTAACTTCTATATAATCAACGCAACAAACATCGCCGAAGAGATTGGTCTGGGTAACAGAACTAACACCATCCTTCAAAGTGCATTCTTCAAGATTGCGGATGTTATTCCATTTGAGCAAGCCGTTAAGCAGATGAAATACGCGATTGACAAATCGTACGGCAAAAAAGGCGAAGAGATTCTAAATATGAACTATGCTGCCGTTGACAGAGGTACAGAATATGAAAAGGTTGAAGTTCCTTGCGAATGGAAGAACCTTACAGCCAAATTCAAAACATCTAACTTCGACAGACTTGCACCGGATTGGGTACGCAATGTAGCCGACGTAGTTAACGCACAAAACGGTAACGACCTTCCTGTAAGTGCATTCCTGCACCTGGAAGACGGAACAATCCCGAGTGGAACATCTGCCTACGAAAAACGCGGAGTGGCTGTTACTGTTCCTGAATGGCAAGCCGACAACTGTATCCAGTGTAACCAGTGTGCTTATGTTTGTCCTCACGCTGCAATTCGTCCGTTCCTTATGAGCGAAGCAGAACAGGCAAAAGCTCCTGCCGGAATCAAAAAGGTTAAAGGTAATGGTCCTTTCAAAGAGTACTCGTTCACAATTCAGGTTACTCCTATGGACTGTACCGGTTGCGGCAACTGTGCCGATGTATGTCCTGCAAAAGAGAAGGCTCTCATTATGAAACCTCTTGACACTCAGGTTCACGAACAACCAAACTTCGATTACTTACATTCAGTTGTAGGTTACAAGGATTCAATCCAGCCTAAAACACAAAACGTTAAGAATTTACAGTTCTCACAACCGCTCTTCGAATTCTCGGGAGCATGCGCAGGTTGCGGAGAGACACCATACATCAAAGCTGTTACCCAACTTTACGGCGACAGAATGATGATTGCAAATGCCACAGGATGTTCTTCAATCTACGGAGGTTCATTCCCTGCATCGCCATACACAACCAATAAAAACGGACACGGACCGTCTTGGGCAAATTCATTGTTCGAAGATAACGCCGAATTCGGATTGGGAATGTATTTAGGTTCAGAGAGAGTTCGCGACAGAGTTGCAAAACTTATGGCAGATGGTATTGAGAGCGATTGCTGCTCAGCCGAAATGAAAGCCCTGTTCGCAGAGTGGATCTCTAACAGAGACAAGGCAGATGCTACACGCGAAATTGCCGAGAAACTTGTTCCTATGATCTCCGGCTGCAACTGCGACATCTGCAAAGAGCTTACAGTTCTTAAAGATTACCTGGTAATCCGTTCTCAATGGATATTCGGAGGCGACGGTTGGGCTTATGACATCGGATACGGCGGACTTGACCACGTACTTGCTTCGGGCAACAATGTTAATGTACTGGTTCTCGACACCGAAGTTTACTCTAACACCGGCGGACAATCTTCGAAATCGACTCCTGTAGGAGCTGTTGCAAAATTTGCAACCTCAGGCAAGAGGGTTCGTAAGAAAGACCTTGGAGTTATGGCAATGAGTTACGGTTATGTTTACGTTGCACAGGTTGCAATGGGAGCAAGTCAGGCTCAGTTCTTCAATGTGCTAAAGGAAGCGGAGGCCTATGACGGACCATCTCTCATCATAGCTTACTCACCTTGTATCGCTCACGGCCTCAACGCCGGTATGGGCGCATCGCAAAAAGAGGAGAAGAAAGCAGTTGAGTGTGGCTACTGGCATCTCTACCGTTATAACCCGGTACTCGAAGCCGAAGGAAAGAACCCATTCACCCTCGACAGCAAAGAGCCGGACTGGACCAAATTCCAGGAGTTCCTCAAAGGCGAAGTACGTTACACATCCCTCTCAAAAATGTTCCCGGATGTTGCCAACGAACTCTTCACCGCCACCGAAGAATTCGCCAAATGGCGCTACGCACAATACAAACGCCTTGCGGCTAATCAGTGATTGGTGATTGGTGATTAGTGACTGGTAATTAGTAATTAGTAATTAGTAATTAGTAATTAGTAATTAGTGACTGGTAGCTGGATACCAATAATTTAAATAATAAAAAAGGGCGCCCTCGGGCGCCTTTTTTTATACCTTTTAAAACCCGCGGCCATGTATTAGCCAAATATTTACATTTGGGTGGTGTTAAACTATAGCCGAATATTTAAACTTATGTGGTGCAACTCCCTGCCCTTGCAAGTAATTACACTCACTAGGCGCAACTCCCTGATATTGTTACATTTAAGAAGGTATGTGCCACACTGTGTGGCACATTATTTATAACAGCTTCGCTGTCAACCACCTGCACTAAGTTCGCGCAAATCATTGTTTATTAAACAAATACAAAAGATGTGCCACGCCACGTGGCACATCTTTCATAACAAATTGTCTTCCATATATTTGCGCGAATCTCCCGCAACAAACTGTACCACAGCCAAATACAAAAGATGTGCCACGTCACGTGGCACATCTTTTGCAACCACCTCTGTTCCAGGAAACTGCAAATCACTCGCTACAATTTTCCAAAACAATGCAAACTGCCAGCTACAATTTTCCAAAACAATGCAAACTGCCAGCTACAATTTCCCAAAAAACTGCAAACCGCCGCTGCTATTTCCCAACTCGCTCGCAACATATATCTGCACAAAAGTTTAACAAAACCACTTCCTATTCACTTAAATAAGGTAAATTTGTTTTGAAAATTCCGTACGCTGTGAAAATTCGACGACAAAACAACACGGAATTCAAAATATTCGGCTAAAAACACTGAATTATTAGAAATTATGAGAAAACAGTTTCGCGATAAGGTACAACAAAACAAAGAGTTAGTTGCGATTATAATAATTTTCACAGTATTGCGATTTGTGGCTGCCTCCTTTATGGGGCTGATGCCGCAAGATGCCTACTACACCTACTATTCCGATAATCTTGCACTCTCCTACTTTGACCATCCGCCAATGGTTGCGTACATGATTAAACTATTCACTATGCTGCTCGGCAAATCGGCATTCGTACTTCATTTGGCCGACTTTACCGTTACTGCCGCCACAATCGGAATACTCTACCTGTTTCTCAAAAGAGTTCTCAGCGGCGACACTCTCAAACGCGCACTGATACTCATCATTACAGCACCATTCATCACCGTTCTGAGCATAAACACCACACCCGACGTGCCGCTGCTATTCTTTTGGGCACTCACACTGCTGCTTGCACACAAAGCAATAACAAACGGGAATCCACTGTGGTGGCTCGCCGCAGGGCTCGCAGCCGGCCTCGCATTCGACAGTAAATACACCGGAATCTTCCTGCCCGCCGGCCTCTTCCTATTCCTGTTGCTCTCAAAAGAGCACCGCAAACTCATCTTTTCGGGCAGATTCCTTCTATTTGCCACCGCCTTTGCAGTAGCAATTCTCCCCGTTGTAATCTGGAACGTACAAAACGACTTCATCTCACTCAAATACCAGTCATCAGAAAGAGCGGCCGATATTACAGCCTTCCATTTCGAACCAAAAC
>CAZOOH010000124.1:4431-6223 GCA_964581375.1 uncultured Muribaculaceae bacterium | reverse complement strand
ACGCTGGCGGAGCAGGCGGCCATCCATGAAATGTAACTCTTACAATTTACAGAGAGATTTCGAAAAGGCAGGAGGCTTATAAATACTGAAGCAGGTCGGGCTATTAGTATCATAAAGAGCCCTACAGCAACTGCTATTACCCATACATCGAGCAATTCGTGCGGATTTACTAACAGGCCGAGAGTAAGGAACATAACTATCTGCCATAACCAAACGAAACTGTCGAAAAACGTTGTAATTATATTCTTGTGAATGATTTTGGCATTACCGAAAATGAGCCCGGCTATGTATACTGCGAGGTAACCGTTGCCTTTAGCAAGATTGGTAATGGAGAATGTGAGAAAGATGAGTCCAAGCAAAAGTATCGGATAGAGTGCGGAATTAACAATGTTTACTTTATTCACAAACCAAACAGCGTGTTTTCCAAGCAGATAGCCAAGCAACGCTCCCACTCCCAATTGGAGTATAAGCGTAATCATTGCCTCTGAAAATGATAACCCTCCATTTTGAATGTAACCAATTATAAAGATGGTAAGCATATAGGCCATCGGATCATTACTTCCGCTTTCCAGTTCAAGAATCTGCCCTACTCCTTGTTTAAGCTTAATGTTCCGTGACCGTAAAATGGAAAAAACCGAAGCAGAGTCAGTCGAAGACATAACTGCCGCCATGAGCATGGATTCCGGAACCGACAGTGAATCAAAGTGAAAAATTATGTGAAAAAAGAGATAAATGAAAAATCCGGTAAGGAGGGTATTGATCAAGACACCGACAGTGGCTAGTGCAATACCCTTACCGGCAACAGGACGCACATCGTTCAAATGTGTGTCCATTCCCCCCGAAAATAATATAATATTCAATGCAACAATTCCAACAAACTGGGCAATTGACGGGTTACTAAACTGAATTCCAAGTCCGTCACTTCCGAAAAACATCCCAATCCCAAGGAACAGCAACAATGCAGGAATCCAGAATCTGGATCCCGCCTTAACTGCAATAACACTTATAAAAAGAATTACCGAGGCAACGAATAATATAAATTCGGCATTTACACTCATCTTTTCATTTTTAACAGCTTATCATTCAATGAATAAAACTCTTTTAAACTCTCCTTCGCAATAACCATAACATCGGTATCTGCCACAAAATTGTACGGAATATAGCGAAAAACCTGATAACAGGCAAATTCTCCGTCAACTGAAAGCGAAGTATCCAAACGAATTCCGGTATTCAGAGCCCCATCGAGCCTGGCAACATTTTCGAATTCACCTTTTGATAAATATGTGATTAAATGATTGTACTCATCCTGCTTAAAATAAAATGAGTATGATTTAACCTTGATACCCGAGTGGGCCAAAACCTTATGTTTGCTAAAAAAGAGGAACTTCACGACTCCCCATGCGAAAAGGATTAACCCTGCAAAAAAGAGAATCTGCGTCAATATTGTCTTATTTTTAGGCAGATACCCGGGCAGAATCATAAGCAAAAGTCCTGCAATAAAAATTAATGATGAAATTAAGAGAGCATTCGAATCTCTCTTTGTAATTATATGTGAGTTCATTTTTTGTTATTTATTATTTGTAATTTATTATTTGTAATTAGGTATCAGTTACTGGTTACTAGTCTCAAGTCCCAAGTCTCCAGTCTCAAGTCCCAAGTCCCAAGTCTCCAGTCCCAAGCAGAAAAGAGAAAACTTCCGGCGAGGAAAAAGTTTCCATCGCAGAAATTGTCAAAAACAGATTATGATAAATGGCAGATTATTATATTCGCAGCAGACACAAGAGGTCAATAT
>CAZOOH010000124.1:0-4331 GCA_964581375.1 uncultured Muribaculaceae bacterium | reverse complement strand
AGATTATGATAAATGGCAGATTATTATATTCGCAGCAGACACAAGAGGTCAATATAAAACCCCCGTTGAGAATGATTCTCCTTAACGACACCGGTACACGCAACACTATCAAAGGTATCGATATCAATTTTATGCATTTCGTTGATAAACTGAAACTTACTCAAAATATTTATAAGTCTGAAAACAGGTACCGACGGCAGATTAACCCTACCTTCACTCTCTCTGTAGAGATTTCCGGCAGATTCCCCGCCCGGCTTAAAGCTCCACTCATTAGAATGGTTTCCCGTCAGTCGGTTTGATATATTTTCCGTATAATTTTCAGAAAGAATATTTGATGAGTTATCCAGATAATTTTCAGAAAGAATAGTTGATGAATTAGCTGTATTCGATGAGTAATCTGAATGAAAATTTCTGAAGGAATTTGTAATCCCATTAAGATTTACCTTTTGTTCAATCCCTACTTCACTCTTAATTTCTTTGTACAGACTGATTATCTGCCCGTTAGCAAATGCAAAGGAGAGCACTATTAAACCACAAAGGAAATTTCTTAAAAGTCGCTTCATTGCTGATTTTTTTACAATAATTAAGCCAAAAACTCTTTCGCCTTTATATTGCACAAATAGCTGTTTATTAACAGCTTAGAAATTAAAACTCAAAATTTTTGCAAAATGTTTTTGAGTTTTAATTTCTAATACATTGATATCTAAACACTTGTGCAATATAAAGGCGAAAGCACCCTCAAATACTAAAAAAATACTACCTTTGTGGCAGTTACATCTATGCCGTTGCCTTTTGATATCGACATTTTGTGAGGCAATTTATATCGTAAAACGGCAATACCACTAATACAATTAAATGACATTTAAAGATTTAAACATTATCGAGCCTATATTGAAGGCTCTGGAAACTGAGGGTTATGAGATCCCGACACCAATTCAGGAACAAGCAATTCCAATCGCATTAAATAATTCAGATATTCTTGGCTGCGCACAAACAGGAACCGGCAAAACAGCCGCTTTCTCAATTCCAATTATACAGAAGTTATACAATTCTTCAATCGTTCAGAGTTCGAACAATAATATTGCTCCCAACTCAAACACAAACGATAATTCGAGAAATAATTCGAATAACAATATTGCTCCCAACGCAAATTCAAAAAGAGTCATTAAAAACAATTCTGCCGGTAATTCACGCAGGAGAGAAATTAAAGCACTTATCCTTACTCCTACGCGCGAGTTGGCAATTCAAATCGGAGAAAGTTTTACGGCATACGGACGGAACACTAATCTTCGCCACTTAGTAATATTCGGCGGCGTTGGTCAGCAACCGCAGGTAAATGCACTTCGTAACGGAATCGACATTTTGATTGCAACCCCGGGACGCCTCTTAGACCTTATGGGTCAAGGATTTATAAATCTAAAATCGATTGATTCATTTGTTCTGGATGAGGCAGATAGAATGCTCGACATGGGATTTATTCACGACATAAAACGAATACTGCCGCATCTGCCAAAACAGAGGCAGACGCTCTTTTTCTCGGCAACTATGCCGCAGGAGATCGCCTCACTCGCCGGTTCAATCTTGAATAATCCGGTGAAAATTGCGGTAACCCCTGTCTCTTCAACAGTTGACACAGTAGAGCAGATGATTTATTTTACCGAAAAACAGGAAAAAACGAATCTGCTTATAGAGTTGCTTAAAGACAAAGAGAAAAAATCAATTCTGGTTTTCTCAAGGACAAAACACGGAGCCGACAAAATCTCCAAAAATCTCGTAAAAGCGGGAATTCGCAGCGAGGCAATCCATGGGAACAAATCGCAAAGTGCTCGTCAAAACACACTTTCGAATTTTAAAAGAAGAAGCACTCGGGTGCTCATTGCAACCGACATTGCCGCCAGAGGAATCGATATAGACGAACTCTCGCATGTAGTGAACTTTGATCTGCCGGAAGTACCCGAAACTTACGTACACAGAATAGGGCGTACCGGAAGAGCAGGCAACAGCGGAATTGCTTTGTCGTTCTGCAGTCCGGAAGAGAGAGGCTTGCTGAAAGAGATTCAAAAACTGATAGGAAAGAAGATTCGAGTTGCTGAGTAATCTTTCGCCTTTATATTGCACATTCAGCTGATTCACTGCTAATTGAAAATCAAAACTCAAAAATTATTCGTTTAATTTTTGAGTTTTAGTTTTTAAAGATGTGATTAACAATACTTTGTGCAATATAAAGGCGAAAGAAACTTGCAAGAACGCAAAAAGAAACAAAAATTCCATTTTAGAAGCTATATTTGCAGAGTGTTAATTTAAATCTAAGCACATCGTATATATTGACACAAAAGTGTAATTATGACAACAGCCCACACATTCCACATTCCGGTTTTGGGTATCGGATTTACTGCAGATACCCCTCTTAAAGTTTCCCATTTTGGTATAGACTCCGTTATCTCTCTGGTAGATGACTCTCTTCTCGAAAGGCTAAGAAAAATGTACTGCGAGAAGTTCAACATATCGTACCACGAAATTTCGCGCAACATCCCCGATTACCGCGCAAAAAGAATAACTTCCTATTTGAATCTGCTTAACGAACTAGCCGAAAAGAAGTTCGAAGAATTTAAAAAAGCGGCTGCAAATAAACAACAAGAGCTTAAGGAATATTTGAATATGCTTCCTGAGCGCTCAGAGCTCAAAGCCGATCTCAAGGCGCTTATAAATAAGCACATAGATGCAGCAAAAGCTAATATTTCTAAAATCGACTCTACCAAAATTGAAAAATGGTTTAAAGAAAACATCACGCGCGGGAGCATCGATGTAAACATAATGACCAAAATCGACGGGGAGCATTACAAAAAAGGTGAACGACTCCCGGCCGAATTCAACGACGCCCATGCAGCACTAAGAGGATACGCGAACAGCGACTTATCTTCTGCCATAGTATTCTCTGCGGGTATGAACCCCAGCCTTTACAGCTATGTTGAGCAATTCGACGACTTCTACCCGAACTCAGACGGCGAAATCAAAAAAAGAATAATCTTAAAAGTGAGTGACTACCGATCTGCCTTAATCCAAGGTAAATTCCTTGCTAAGAAAGGTTTATGGGTTTCGGAATACAGAATAGAGTCGGGACTTAACTGCGGCGGACACGCATTTGCAACCGACGGATTTCTTATGGGTCCAATATTAGAAGAATTCAAAGTTAATCGTCAGGAACTTAACACTACTGTAAATGAGATGCTTAAACAAGCACTTGTGAGTAAAGGACGTACTGTTCCACAAAACGATATGGTTCTGAAAATCAGCGCCCAAGGAGGAGTAGGCACAGCCGAAGAGCATCAATTTTTAATCGACAACTACGGAATCGACTCGGTAGGTTGGGGAACCCCGTTCCTTTTGGTCCCTGAGGCAGTTAATATTGATGAACCAACTTTGGAGCTTTTGGCAGATGCAACAGAGAAAGACCTGTATCTTAGCGACATATCTCCATTAGGGGTGCCATTTAACTCACTCAACGGAAACTCGAAAGACATTGAAAAAATTTCGAATATTCTTTGCGGCGAACCCGGAAGCGATTGCCCTAAGCGGAATGTGGCGCTAAATCACGAATTTACCCAAAGAGGCATCTGCACCGCCTCGCGCCAATACCAAACCCTCAAACTCGCACAACTTAAAAACGAGAATCTTGCCACCGCCGATTACAAAATCCAATACGACAAAATCGTAGCCAAATCATGCATCTGCGTAGGACTTGGCACCTCTGCCCTCCTGGTTAACGACCTCGACACAAAAATAGAAGGCGCAGGAGTATCCGTTTGCCCCGGCCCTAACATGGCATATTTTTCTAAAAAAATGAGACTCAAGGAGATAATCGATCATATTTACGGGCGTACCAACGTAATTACGCGTAAAGACCGTCCAAATCTCTTTATCAAGGAGTTGCAGATATATATCGACTACATAAAAAACAAAATCCGCGAGACAAAAGAAGCAAAACCTGCGACATCTGCCGAAACTGAGCTCAAACAACAAAAGTACTTCGCTACATTTATAAAGAACCTGGAGAGCGGGATCGATTACTACAGCGACATGTTCGCCAAAGCCAAAGAGAGCTTTATCGAAAAGCGCGACACCATTTTTAATGAGCTAAAAGAGGGGAAGCGCACTTTAGGCAAGCTGCGAGAGAACCTATAGAGGTTTCTTTTCGCCTTTATATTGCACATTCAGCTGATTTACTGTTAGTTGAAAATCAAAACTCAAAAATTAAGCAATTAATTTTTGAGTTTTAATTTTTATAATCTTGTTTACCAACACTTTGTGCAATATAAAGGCGAAAAGACTTC
>CAZOOH010000123.1:0-6247 GCA_964581375.1 uncultured Muribaculaceae bacterium | reverse complement strand
ATAAAATTATGAACGACTACAAACCATCTTTCAAAGGAATTGGTAATTCAGTTGGTATAACTAGTAAGCGAACACCAGAAACAACTACACCAAATGGTGTAACGAACAATGCACCAAATCGTGTAACAAGCAATACACAAACAAATACACCATCGCCTCGCGGCCACGCATAATACACATATGTCATACTACAAAGATATATCCTTCTACAATGAGTATTTCAAAAATGTAGAGGGATTTTCTCTTACGCACGAATTCGAAGAGAAAAAAATAGAAA
The DNA here is from genome assembly GCA_964581375.1 of uncultured Muribaculaceae bacterium. Taxonomy (GTDB): domain Bacteria; phylum Bacteroidota; class Bacteroidia; order Bacteroidales; family UBA932; genus JAFIHK01. The sequence continues at coordinate 5,970 of CAZOOH010000123.1, read as the reverse complement.
AGAATTTTTTCTATATAGGAGAATTTTCTGTGGATAATTGCGTTCATCCACTTTCTATCCGAGTAAAAGTCCCAGTGACATTTCCACACAGACAATTAAGATTTTACACAAAATCGTTGTACGGTTATCCTCATTTGATTTATAATAAAGAGGATAAGGAAAGTTGGTTCTGTTTGAATTCTCCATTTGCAGAAACTTCTGAGCAACAATTAAATATAGAAGTTAGCCGTTTGAAAGATTGGATTCGTACAAATCTTCGTGAAGATAGACCCGCAACAATCAAGGATCCCAAGGTAATAGCTGCGCTAAGACAGTTGCAGGCATATTCCTGGGAGAATTTCGATGAGATTTCTGAGTATAAAACGGATGCAGCCGTAACTTTTGTTGGGAATTTTGCAGAAAGGGCAGATTTTTTCAAGGATACTAAAGGGGCTTTTGATTGTGTAATTAACCGGAGTAATCGTATCTTTGTCCTTCCTGATTGCAAAAACACGAATAAAAAGGTTCCGTATGTAATAGTAGACGAGAACCCAGACGACATCCGTGATTTCATATCTTTAAGGAAACAATACAAATGGGACAAAGAAACTTGTGAACATTTGCTACCAGAATTTAATGCTGAGACGGAGATTTTCGTTTGCAGTGGCACCAATTGGAAGTCATTAGACTTAAATTTGCTTGAAAGACTCCCGGAAAATGAAGTACTGGATATCATTGATAATGCCACAAAAGACGCAATTTACCCAGATGAATACAAATCTATCGTAGAGGAACAGATTCAATCATTAAAGGATAAGGTCAAGCAAAAACATGGTTATAAAAATATTTTTGAATGGGGATTAAATAGATTGCCAGGAGAAAGCGACGAAGAATTTGAAGAACGTGAATCGATACATCTACAGGAAGGGGAGTATTACGTTGAAGTTTACCCATATGAATTATCTAATTTTTTCTTCGGCATACGATTTGAAAAGCAGATTACATGGTTTCTTTTGCATACAAATAGAGCATCAGCAAAGAAGCAGGAAGTAGCTGTAAGTCTCGGCGTGGAAATAATGCAACTCGAAAAAGTTGTTGCGCGATCATTGTTTCTTGATATACCGATTACCATTAGTTCTGAGATGTATTTTGGTCGTGGCTCGTTCTCTACTGCTATCACAGATAAGAGAATTTCAGTTGTCGGAGTAGGCGCGATCGGATCAATGCTCTCGGAATCATTGGTACGTAGTGGAGTCAAAAATCTCGGTTTATGGGATAATGATGTTGTGGAATGTGGTAACATTTGCCGTTCATCTTATACTCTTAAAGATTTAGGTGATTCTAAGGTAAACGCATTGTCAAGGCATTTGCATACAATTTCCCCAGAGATGGTCGTCAAAGTTCACGGAGGATGGAAGTATGTAGGACCAAATTTCCCGACTACATACATGGGGGGGGATTTATATGGAAACATAAATTATAATTCTCAAGAGAACATTTTAAAAGAACTGGAAGAATATGACATAGTAATAGATTGCACTGGTAGCAATGAGTTGTTGCATTTTCTGGGAAAATCTCTCACAGGGAAAATATTGCTAAGCTTATGTATTACTAATCATGCTAATGACTTGTTGTTGGTGAGCAGTAGTGATGGTAATGCTTTCGATTTGCGAAAAATATATTTGTCTAAGATAGAACAAGATACAATGAATTTTTTCCACGAAGGTAGTGGATGCTATTCTCCCACATTTTTGGCTAGGAACTGTGATATAGCCACACTTGTAAATATAGCGATACGAGACATAGCCAAGGCTATTGAAAAAGAGCAACCTATAATATCCACAACATGGTCTTATACAAATCGTGGTATCGTGGCGGACAGACTTGTTTCTTACATGCTGGAAGATTCTGATATTAAACTATCTATCAGTTCAGAAGTTTTACTTGATACAGAGGACATTTACGATGTATCTGATGGCGCTATAGGATACCTGCTGGGCGGCTACAGTTCAGACGGCAAACATATCATGGTGACACATATTGTAGATGCCGCAAATGCCTATAAAAAATTGGAAGATGCCTTCAAGACATCTTCCGGTATTATAGATTATATTGGAGATTTTCAATTGTCTTACGACGAAGAAGGCCACTGTGATTCTTCGGTTATGAATCTCATTGAAGCTAAAGCATGCGATGGTGATATTAATACCAATAACCCATTGTTAGCTGTTAGAACGCCATTAGGAGTATTTAAATGTTTCTTATTTATTGACGGCAAGTTCAAAGAGTTTTATCCGGTTACCTTCTAATTTTCTTTTTATTGCGAATGCCTTTCCCGTGGCATTCGCAATATTTATTGCCACTCCTACAAGGACACAAATCATCTGCATTAACTACATTGATTGGGGAGTTGACGATAGGTTCATTGTCCTCAATAACTTTATTAATTGATTTTTGTGATTCTGCAACAGGTATGGTTGTATTTAGTAAGCGGCTTAACAATATAGTCCTTATCTCATTGTAGATTTCATCATATTTTATCGGGAGTTGTTGTATCTCATGTTTATCCAAATTTTTCTGTACGTGATTGATAAAGTGAGTCCAACATTTGTCATATACCATCAACACATTTTGTCGCAAATACTCATGTTCAAAGTAGTCAATAGACTTCACTAGTTTCTTTTTGTTAAAGGTCATAACAAACATATGAGTCATGTCAGAGAAAGGAATGTTCACATCACTATAAGATTTTATATGTTGAGATACAATGAGTCCGTTATTTTCATAAATCAGATAGTCTTCTGTCTTTTCGTTTTCGAGAATTCTTTTGACAAGGCAGTTGATCTGTAAATAGAGCTCTTTAATATGATTTTTTACGCAAGCCTTATTTGTGTTAGACTTATCTAGTACGGAGTTTACAATGTGTTCAAATTTCTCTATGCCTAGCAATGTGCTATTTCTTTCTTCGTAGAATCTGAGACGGAAGGGATGGATCGTATCATCTTTTTGAGATATTCTGATTCGTGAGTTGTAGTCCTCTACTTCGCCATCCTTTTGTGCATTTCTAAAAAAACTGACAGCATCATCAACAGCAGTCAAATCAGGATTCTTTGAGAGTGCTTTATGCACAGTGTCGTCATCGTATGATGCAAAGAATTGGGAATCACCAGGGTCTCCCTGTCTTCCAGCACGTCCTGTTAGCTGTCTGTCAACTCGGTAAGAATTAAATAGTTGAGTTCCTATGACATAGAGACCTCCTAAATCCTTTGCTTCTTTTGTGAGTTTTATGTCTGTTCCACGCCCTGCTATGCTTGTGGATATAGTAATAGCATTAACCTCTCCTGCCTTAGTTATAATCGCTGCTTCGTTTATTAATGATTTAGCATTTAGTTGTTTGTGGGATATTTTTGCATCTCTAAGCAAGCTGCAAATCCTTTCATTAGCTTGAATTGATGGGCAACCAACAAGAATTGGCCGCCCTGTTTTGTGTATGTCTGAAATCAAATTAACGATTGATGCTTCTTTTTGGGTATTTGTCTTTTCAATGCGCAAAACATGATCTACACGGATGCACGGCTTATGTGTTGAAATTTCAACTGTACACAATCCATACTGTTCCTCAAGTTCTGTGGAAACTTGTGAAATAGTACCAGACATTCCACAGATCTTGTCATACAGCTTAAAGTAGTTTTTTGTGGAGATAACTCCCAAACCGTCGTATTCATCATTTATTGGGACACCTTCTTTTATTTCAACCGCACTATGGAGGCCATAACTCCATCTGCTGGAAAGCTTTTTTCTTCCAGTATTTTGGTCTATTATTACTATTTGTTTGTTTTCAACGATGTAGTCTATATCTAAAGAGAATACTGTATAAGCGCGCAAAAGTTGCGCCAAAATATTTTGTTTTGATAGGCTATCCAAAATTTTCTGTTTTTCTTTTTGTCTTAGATTTTCAAATCCTTCTACTTCATGAATTTTTGAGTACTGGAAAATACTCACTCCGCATTTGTCTTCTATCCATTTTTTCCCTTCCTTTGTAAACTCTGCTGTTTGTTCTATTTTATTATATTTATACAACGAATCATATTTTAATAACTCTTGTACTAGTGGCTGCATTTCTTTAAATAGTTTGCTATTGTTATAACAATCTCCACCGCTAATAATATGCGGAGTTTGGGCTTCATCAATTAATATAGAGTCCAACTCGTCTATCAAAGCATAATGGTGTGAAGGAGTGATTCTTGTTTGGCTTCTATCTTCGAGCCTTAACGCCATATTATCAAAAAGGTAGTCAAAAATAAATGTAGATGATGAACCAAATGTAACGTCGCTATTGTATGCCTCTTTTCTGAACATACCACCACGTTTGTTGTTTTCTATACAACCTACAGATAATCCGTGGAATAAATAGATAGGTAGCATTTGTTCATAGTCACGAACAGAGAGATAATCGTTGGTCGTCATAATATGTACACCTTTACCAAGTAAGGCATTTAAGAAAGCTGGCAAAGTTGCGACCAGGGTTTTCCCTTCTCCTGTAGCCATTTCTATTGCATAACCATAATGCAAATATATGCCTGCAAGCAATTGTTCGTCGTAGGGAACCATGTCCCATTGATACATAGAATTTTGGACAACCCATTGATTGCTATATGTTGCCTCGTCGTTTTCTATGTGTATAAAACCAAATTTTTCTGCATATTTCCTGTCAAAATCATTTGCTTTAACAGAGATATTTCCCTTAGAGAATCTATGCTCTGTTTCTTTAACACAAGCAAAAATATAGGGTAATACAGCATTGAGTGTGGTTTCTGGTTCAGCACATGAAATTACACGATTCCGAATAAGGTAGACCTGGTTTCTCAGTTCATCATTGCTCAAATTCTGTAATAGAACATACTGACGATTTATTTCCTCAATGATTGGTATAAATTTATTCATATCTTACTGCACTAGGTACGATTTGTGTGGCTATTAATGACTTACCACTCTCTACGGAATGAATTTCGCAATGTATTGAGCCTTCTTGATTAAGTGATATAGTTACTTTTATCTCAGAGTTGACTTTTGCATTGTGGGCTATCTCCGACAATGTCCTGGATAGAATGATAGTCTGTTCATCCTGTTCATCTGCTTTAAGTATAACCCATTCTGCCTTTGAACATTCGTCGGGTTTTAAATAAAAAGGAATTGGATTATTATTAGTTTTAGGCAATTCATCGCCAATATTAACAAAACCTACCCATTCCTTGTCAACAAACATTCCGATATTTAGTCGAGAATAGGCTTTTCGTTGCCTATCAACAATCTGTACAACAATCTGCGGTTTAACTATTTGCGTTATAGTTGAGAGATTTCTTATAGTAGAAATAGTTTCTATTTCATTGTTAATTTCATCTATGTTTACATTGTTGTAGTCAGAAATATCTTTCAAGTCAAGCTTCTTAGCCTTTGAGCATAGATATAAGGAATTTACTAAATTGTCAAATTCTTTCCGATACTCTACACATAATCTTAAATCATCTGAAATAACGATGTTTTCCAGATTCCTGTTTTCTGCATAATAAGTCCAATTATAAGAACCCGTTAAAACCAATTTGTTGTCAACAATGCAAAATTTATGATGCATAAAGCCAATGGAAGTAGAAGCAACAAAGAACTTACCACCAGCATCGATGAATTTATTGAAATCTGGGGCATATGGCATCCAATTGATTGCATCGTCTAAGAGTACTAGAGAAACTTTGACACCTCGTTTTATACTATTTATTAGTTCATCAAGAAGTTCACTACTAGTAAACCATGCCATGGCCACCACAATTTCTTCTTTTGCAGATTTGATAGTTGTTAATATTTCCTTTCGGATATTACTAAAGTATGCTTGGTTCATATATAGTATTTATTTTATGTTTTTTAGCTATGTATTTCTTCTTTTTAAATCCTTCTTTGATCTTTATCATTATAGTATCGTAAGATTGTATAAGTAAA
>CAZOOH010000122.1:3883-6302 GCA_964581375.1 uncultured Muribaculaceae bacterium | reverse complement strand
GATTTATTCAACGATTCACCCAAATAAAAATATGCATTAGCCAATTTACTTCCCTGAGGGTAGTCGGTTATGTATTTTTTGAGTAAAGTAACAGCATTTATATATTTACCGTTAACATATTGCCTTTCGGCGGTATTGTATGCCAGATTCTCTTTTTCGGCAGCACTCTTCGTCGAAGTAAGACCGTTCTTTTCCAGGAAAGCAGTAAATTCATCGGAACGGTCGGCCTCAGAGTATACATTTTCCAATCCGGTAAGAGCATCCTGCGCTTCGGCCGACTGCGGCAACTCCTGCAAAATTCGTTTATAATACTCTATCGACGAGTTGACATCATGTTTGTTTACACTTATCATACCCATTTCAAGAAGTGACTTCCCGTAATATGAGCTGTTCTTATGATTTTCAATAATATCCATATAAGATGCTGTAGCACCGGTATTGTCGCCAACCTGAACCAATGTACGGCCAAGTTCATATTGAAGTTCCGAGTATAAGTCGGCTTTAGGATTTTGAAGAACAGTCTCCTTTAACAAAGAAATTTTAGCTGCATCATTTCCTGTGAGCCCTAAAGCAATTGCCTTTTGAAGAACAGCATACAAGTAAATATTGTTACTTGATACCGATACTTTTGAATAAGCATCAACTGCTTCGTTATATTTCTTTTGCATAAACAAACAATCACCGAGCCGCATTGAGGCTTCGGATATAAAATCGTTGTTTCTCTCTCCCGATTCAAGGAATTTCTCAAATTTTTGTTGAGCCAACTGATAGTTGCCCATTCTCAAATAGGAATATCCCAGATTAAAATTCACAAACCTGAATTCCGGAGATGTCCTGAATGAACCGGGTTTATTTAATAATGATTCATTTAATTGGGCCGAAAGTTCAAACTGATTGTTTCTGTAATGCGATTCAGCAAGCCAGTATTGAGCAAGAGAGGCAAGATATTCATTGTATTTTCCGGTCTCAATTACAGTCTCAAAATATGGTACAGCATCGCGATAAGCGCTGATTTCCACTAGTTGCAGCCCTCTCAAAAACGAAGCCCTCTGTAGCAATTTGCTTTGATTGTCATTCGGATTTTTAATTTGATTAAGTATTTCTACAGCAGCTTTATAATCTTGTCTTGAGATAAACGAGGATGCCATATATGTCTTAATTTCATTGCTCTTACTCTCAGATGGAGTATATATCTTCGAGTATTTCTCGAAGAAAGAGATATCGGCATACAGGTCAAATGCAAGTTTCGCATAATTAAACATCGCATCTTCCTTAATCGAGGCGTCAAATTTACTCTCGGCAGCAGCTTTGAAAAACTCCAGAGCCTTTTGCTTGTTCTTTAACTGAACATACGAGTTTGCCAAGTGGTACTGAGCATTCTGAGTAAGAGAGTCATCGACGTTTGTGAGTTTTTGCAGAGATTCCACTGCAAGCAGATAGTTTTTAAGCGTATAGGCAATCATTCCTGCGTAGTAAATATCCTTTCTGCTTAATTCGCCGGAATAAAGAGTGTATTTGTCGAAATAAAATTTAGCCTGATCGGTTTTATTAAGAGCAAAATATGATTCAGACATCATTCTGGCAGTCTTGGCTTTATACTCTTTATCCATTATGTTGTAAAGATCCTCACCGTTATCTACAACATATTTGTGATTTGCAAGCATAAAGTTTGATTCCAGAATATAGTACCTGGACAAAGTGGCGAATCGCTTATCGGTTACAAGAGGTTTAAATTTATCGATAGCCTGTTTGAAGTCTTTTTTGATATAATGAATATAGGCTGTATAATACTGACTTGGGGCTGTATAGCTGTTTGCCGGCCTGTAAATAATCTCGGCAAACTCTTTTAAAGCATCATCCAGTTTGCCCACCCTTAAATCACAATAACCCATTTTAAAAGAGTAGTCGGTAATGTCTTGTTCCGGAATTTCCGTTTTTTTAATTTTATTCAGTATTTCAAATGATTTTATGTAGTCTTTGTTGTCAAAATAATACGAAGCAAATTTCAGGTATACTTTGTTAATAAATGCAGAGTATGGATACTTTGACACAAATTCGGCAACAATCCCTTCCAGATTCGGACGCTTTAACTCGATTGAACATAAGGTCTTGTAAGATTCCAATTCCGAAAGATTAACACCGGAAGTCGATTGAACACTTTTAGAAACCTTATCGAGTTCTGCTTCGGCCGAAACATACAGGCCTCTGTTATAGAGTTCTACAGCCCTTCGGAAGCCCTCCTCCGGCAAATTATATATGTTCTGAGAATTGATAACAGTAACAAACAGGAGCGAAAAGAGCAGAACCGAGAAAGCTCTTTTTACAATAAAGTTGGTATTCATACTGAAATATTTTACGGGTAAGGTAATCTATTGCCAAAATTAGTAAATTTGTGCCAATAAAAGCACAATTAAATGGG
>CAZOOH010000122.1:0-3783 GCA_964581375.1 uncultured Muribaculaceae bacterium | reverse complement strand
GCACATAAAATGCCTCATCAATTATCGGGCGGGGAACAGCAGAAAATCGCAATAGCACGTGCACTTCTCAACAACCCCGAAGTTATTCTTGCCGATGAACCTACTAGCAATCTGGACGCCGAAAGTGCCGACGAAGTGATGAATCTGCTTATAAAGATTCATAATGCAGGCGAAATTGCTGTGGTGGTGGTTACTCACAACAAAAATCTGCTTCAAAAGTATCCCGGGAGGGTATATTTGTGCGAAAACCTCGATTGTACCGAGATTATCAGCCCTAACGAAATTGATTTTATAAATCTGCAAGGGATTGAGGAGCAACCATTCGAGTTGGACGAGTAGTTTTAGCCATTATTTTGAAATTGGGAGTACGTAAAAAGTGAATAAAAACGAGCGTTATAAGGGGGTTCTTGACTGGTTTTCGGAAAACGTTTCGGTGGCCGAGACTGAGTTGCATTTTGGTTCGCCGTTTCAGCTGCTGGTTGCTGTGATTTTGTCGGCTCAGTGTACCGATAAGCGTGTGAATATTGTTTCTAAGAGGCTTTTTGAAATTTACCCGGATTCTCAAAGAATGTCGAAGGCAACCCAGGCAGAGGTTTTTGAACTTATAAAGTCGATTTCTTATCCCAATAATAAGAGCAAACATATTTTGGAGAGTGCAATGATGATTCAGGAGCGATTTTCGGGCGAGGTTCCCTCATCTTTGGAGGAGTTGCAGATGCTTCCCGGAGTCGGCCGGAAAACCGCAAATGTAATTGCTTCGGTGCTTTATAACGAGCCTGTCATTGCGGTCGATACCCACGTGTTCAGGGTGGCGCGTCGCATCGGCTTGTCAAACTCGAAAAATGTAAGAGGAGTGGAAGATGATCTTACAGCACACATCCCGGGCGAGCTCCGCGCCATTTCACACCACTGGCTAATCCTCCACGGCAGATACATCTGCACGGCAAGAAAACCGAAATGCGAGGAGTGTGGATTAAAAGTTTTCTGCAAATTTTACTCAAGCCATATTCCCGGCGGTACCGATCTCAATAAATGAGGCTCCGGCCTGTACTCCGAAGCTGCCTCCGAGTACTCCGAGCATGTCGTCCTTCTCGATAACCTTATCGTTCATAAGAATTTTAACAGACTCTTTTACAAAATTGTCCTTAGACCCCTGCTTCTCCATAAAGTAGGGGAAAACTCCGTAACTAAGTGCAAGTTCGCGCATTACATAAGTTCTGTAACATTTTGCAAACATCGGAATATTTGGGCGGAAGGCAGATAAATATCTGCCGGTTCTTCCTGTGGTTGTGTCGAAAAGAAGCGCTTTGATAGGGAGTTTGCAAGTCATGCCAATAAGGTTTTTTGCAAGAACGGCTGCCGTAGGCCAGGTGACGTCGGTGAGTTCTATATACATTGCGGGGTTAAGATGTGCCTCAACCTCAAGTGCAATCTTTGTCATGGTCTCTACCGCTTCGACAGGATATTTGCCGTTGGCTGTTTCGCCGCTGAGCATTATGGCGTCGGTTCTTTGGTAAATTGCATTGGCAACGTCGGTAACCTCTGCGCGGGTAGGACGGGGGTTGTCTATCATTGTGTGGAGCATCTGCGTTGCAATGATTACAGGTTTTTTCCTTGCCTGACATTTGGCAAGCATCTCCCTTTGAATAACAGGAATTTTCTGAGCCTCAATCTCAACTCCCAGGTCGCCTCTGGCTACCATAACTCCATAGCAGTTTGCCAGGATTTCGTCGATATTGTCGACTCCCTCTCTGTTCTCAATTTTTGAGATAATCTTTATATGACTTTTGTGTTTGTCGAGAATGGACTGAACTTCGGCTAAATCGCTCTTGTTCCTTACAAATGAGTGAGCAATGAAATCGAGATCGTTTTTGACCGACCACTCTATAAACTCTTTATCTTTTTGAGTTACGGAAGGTAGTTTGAGAGAGATACCGGGCACGTTTATGCTTTTGCGCCCTTTTATTTTTCCGTCGTTATTTACATTACACACAAGCTGGCCGAACTTCTTTTCGGAAACGGTGAGTGAGATGTCGCCGTCGTCTATGAGAATCGATGAACCTACAGGAACCTCATTTACAAAATTTGCATAGTTTGTATAGAGCAGATAGTTTCCCGAAACGCCTTTTGTGTCGTCGGCAAAATATACTGTCTCGCCCTTTTTGACCTCAAAACCCGATTCCGATTCCATTGAGGTAATCCTTATTTCGGGGCCTTTAGTATCTACCAGAATAGCTATTTTATCGGAAACGGCTCTTGTGTTATTTACAATTGCCATTGCAGATTCGGGCGTTACGTGTGCCGAATTGATTCTTACGACGTTCATCCCTGCATCGTACAACGATTTGATAAAATCGACACCACATCTTTTATCGGAAATTGTGCAAATTATTTTAGTTCTCTTTCTGTGCATAATTACTAAATTTGTTGCAAAAATACGACATATTTTATCGTGAAAAAAAGATATCGTAACAATTTGATAAACGATTTCTCCTCTTACTTAAGATTAGAAAGGTCTTTGTCGGTAAATACGATAAATTCTTATTGTTCCGATATCGAAAAACTTGACCTCTTCCTGAACAGCGACGAAAATGAATCTGCAAATGTAGAATTTTCGAAAGTTGGCAAGGATGTGCTTGAGGCGTTTCTCTTACAGCAACTTTCTAATGGGCTTTCTAAGCGTTCGCAGGCTCGTTTGCTTAGTTCCATTAAGGCTTTCTACCGTTTTTTGGAGATGGACTCTCTCGTTTCCGATAATCCTGCCGACCTGCTCGACGCCCCAAAAATAAGAACTTATCTGCCGGTAGTACTCTCAGTGGAGGAAGTAGTGCGGATTCTTGATTCGGTCGATTTGTCAAATGAGGAAGGGCACAGGAACAGGGCCATACTTGAGATTCTTTACTCTTGTGGGCTGCGCGTTTCGGAGCTTATTAATCTGCGATTGTCCGATTTGTTTCTTAAAGATGGGTTTATAAGAGTTATTGGTAAGGGCGACAAGCAACGGCTTGTGCCGATTGGGGTACCTGCTGTGGAGGCTCTGGAATTTTATTTTCAAAAAAGGAATGTTTTGAAAGTTCAGAATAAGTGGGCTGAGATTGTTTTTTTAAACAGGAGGGGGGCAAAGCTGACGCGTGAAATGATTTTCCATATTGTCAAACAAAATGCATCTGCCGCAGGTATTGCAAAAATAATTTCGCCGCATACGTTCCGTCACTCATTTGCCACCCATCTTGTAGAAAATGGTGCTGATTTGCGGGTGGTTCAGGAGATGTTGGGGCATGAGAGTATTTTGACGACGGAAATTTATACGCATGTGAATTCCGAAAAGTGGCGGGAGACTATTCTCAGTCATCATCCTCGATCTTAGCTTTATAAGGCAATCGGCAGAACTCACACTTTTTTTTTAGCGCAATTTTTCTATCGTATTAACGGGCTGCTGCGGAACTCGCTGCGCTCAAACAGTCCTCGCAGGAAAAGTCTTCTCCCGTTAATACTCTGAAAAATTGCTAAAAAAGTGATGTTCTGCCTTTCTTGCATTATAAAGCAAAGTTTGATGGATGATTATGACTGTGAATAATCTCTATGTCACAATTGCGGACAAAATTACGCAGCCTCCTCTAACATCTCCCGCATCCAATAGCTTGTATTTTCGGTTTATAAATAATTTATTACAAGTGAGATATGACTGTGAGTGGTCTTTTGATTTAATCGTGCTGCGGAACTCGCTTCGCTCAAACAGTCCTCGCAGGAAAAGTCTTCTCCCGTTAATACTCTGAAAAATTG
>CAZOOH010000121.1:0-6391 GCA_964581375.1 uncultured Muribaculaceae bacterium | reverse complement strand
CGTTTGCATATTATGGGCGAAATGATGAAGGTTATTTCGGAACCACGCGCCGAGCTTAAACCACACGTTCCAAGAATTGTTCAAATAACAATTCCTGGTGAATTTATAGGAGCCGTTATTGGAACAGGCGGAAAAGTAATCCAAGAGATCCAAAAAGTGACCGGAACTACAATTACCATTACCGAACAAGACGGTACCGGAATCGTGGATATATTTGGCGAAGATAAAGACGGAATGGATTCTGCACTTAACTGGATAAAAGGAATTACTACTGTTCCGGAAGAGGGGCAGATATATAAAGGTAAAGTAGTCTCAATTCTCGAATTCGGCGCATTTGTGCAGATTCTGCCGGGTAAGGAGGGTTTACTTCATATTTCGGAACTTGACTGGAGAAAAGTCGAAAAAGTAGAGGATGTTGTTAAGGTTGGCGACGAAGTTGAGGTTAAACTTTTGGAAGTAGATGCCAAAACTGGGAAGTTAAGACTATCCAGAAAGGCACTTATCGAGAAACCTGAAGGTTACGTAGAACCTGTTCGCAAACCAAGACCGGAAGGCGACAGAAATGATCGCGGCGGTCACGGAAGAGACAACGACAGACGCAGCGGAAAATATCCACCCAGAGGAGGCCAAAGAAACTAATTTTGCTTTAAAATGATCAAAAGTCCTGTTTGAATGTAATTTAAGTGACTTGTGGTCAAATTTATAAAAGGAGTTGCAATTTTTATTGCGACTCCTTTTTTAATTACACTCTTTGATTAAGAAGTTTTTATATACAAAGCACACTTTACAGTAGTTTTTCCTGAAAAAATCGCAGGCAGGCGTAATGTTTTATTAACTAAAAAACTTAATTTTCCATATTTCACAATATTTGGGACATTTATAACTTTTTTTTACCTAATTTTAATGCGAGATACCTATTTATCAAACTAATAAAATTAATCTATGAAGAAAATTCTCTTATTTGTCGTATCTATACTTCTCGTAAGTGTAGTTTCGGCACAAACCAAGGTTACGGGACGGGTAACCTCATCGGATGACGGAGCACCGATGCCTTATGTCAACATTCAGGTTAAAGGTCAGCAAGGTATGGGAGCAATGACCAATACCGAAGGAAAGTATGTAATGGAAAAAGTTCCTTCAAACGCTGTCCTCGTTTTTTCTTTCATCGGATTTACTACTCAGGAGGTGGCATTAAACGGCCGAGCAACAGTAGATGTGGTGCTTAAGCCGGATGCCGTTAATCTTGACGAAGTAATGGTTGTCGCTTACGGAACTGCCACAAAAGGAACGTTTACCGGATCTGCCGCAATGGTTAAATCGAATGCCATTCAGGATATCCCTTCGGCATCTTTTGAAGGAATGTTACAAGGTAAAGTTTCCGGATTAAAATGGTCGCCAAGTTCAGGACAAGCCGGGTCCAGCGTAAGTATGAGAATACGCGGTACGGGTTCAATGAATGCCACTAACGAACCACTATTTGTTATTGATGGTGTTCCGGTTATTCAAGGTAACGTTTCTAACCTTTCTCAAGTTAGTTTTAACGTAATGAATACTATCAATCCTTCGGATATTGAAAGTTTTACAGTACTTAAAGATGCAGCAGCCTCTTCGCTATATGGTTCAAGAGCGGCAAATGGTGTAATCTTGATTACTACTAAAAAAGGTAAACTTGGAAAAACAAAAATAAGTTTCAAGACAGCTTATGGTTTTACTCCTTCGTTTGCATATAATAACTGGGAATTGCCAACAAATGATCAACAACGTGAAATTTATTCAGATGTATATTATAACCAATATATCGATCAAGGTAAAACGGCAGCTGAGGCACAAGCATATGCTACATCAAAACTTGCAACTAATCTTCCTGTTGACCCACGTGGAGTTTTCGATTGGGAAAAAGCTCTTTTGAGAACAGCAACTTATCAAAACTATGATATCAGTGCATCAGGTGGTGACGATAAAGGAAACTTCTTTACATCATTAGCATATACAAAAGATGAAGGTCGTGTTTACACCAACAGTATGGGTCGTTACACAGGAAGACTTTCTATGTCGAGAAAATTAACCGATAAAATTGAGTTAATATCAAATATTAATATTGCTAGTGTTAGAAAAGACGGTTTTAACGACTCTTATAATAACAGTACAAACTATTTCCAGAATATAAGGAATCAACTCTTCGGAGACTATTGGCCAACAACACAGGCAGGTTTACCTGTAACATCAAGATATTTGACTTATGCATATAACTATTTGTATTATGATAAGTATATGGAGAACTATTCAAAGATGTTCAGAACCGGAATCAATGAAAATCTTAAAATCAATATATTACCAGAACTAGTATTCTCTACTGTTTTTGGTTACGATATGACACGCGTAGACGATCATACTTACTTTAGTCCACTTCACCATCAAGGCACTTCTTCAGGCGGTTCAGTAACTGAGATAAGTAATAAGATTGAGAAATTAGTTTCTTCAACAACACTTTCGTTCAATAAAACTTTCAATAAGAAACACAATGTAAGTGCACTTATCGGAGCTGAAATTGAGACAAATACAACTGATTATCTGTATGCAAGAGGAACTAACTTGCCTAACTCATTCTCTAATACAATATCTACTGCAGGGGCATCTACTTCAAGCGGATATTCATGGGGTAACAATATGTTATCATATCTTTCTAAAGCTGAATATAACTACGATAATAAATATTATATCTCAGGCAGTTTAAGATCTGACGGATCTTCTAAACTCGGAGCATCTACCAGATGGGGTACTTTTTGGTCTGTTGCAGGATCCTGGAGGCTTAAAGAGGAAATGTTTATGAAGGATATTCAATGGGTCTCTAACTTGAAATTAAAAGCATCTTATGGTGTTAATGGAACTCTTCCTACTCCTAACTATGGCCATCTAGCACTTTATACATATGGTTATAAATATACCGATAATCCAGGAGGTATTGTTTCATCTGTAGCCGATCCGAATTTATCATGGGAAACAAATTATACATTAAATCTAGGTGTTGAAAGCTCATTTTTCGATAACAGGTTGAATGTAAATGTAGATTACTTTAACAGAGACTCTAAAGATTTGATTCAAGCTGTTCAACTTTCAAGAGTGACCGGTTTCTCTTCAGTATTGACCAATTTCGGGGCAATGAATAATAGAGGTTTTGAAATCGAAGTTTCCGGAGATGTTATCAGAAACAAAGAACTTACTTGGAATCTAGGAATTAATGCATCATTTATTAAGAGTGAGGTTACAAAACTTTACGGTGGTGCAGATATTATCTGGTATGACCCTACAGGAGGAGACAATCAGGCTCAGTTTATATTCAGAGAAGGTAAATCACCGCTTTCATTCTGGGGTAAAGAGTGGGCAGGAGTAGATCCTGCAACCGGAAAAGGTATGTGGTATATGAACAACAGCAATACCGGAAATGCCGAATTTAACGGAAGACAAGTTACTTACAATGCTTCTCTCGCAAGCAATGTAATAACCGGTTGTGCTGATCCTACAGTATTTGGTGGTATTAATTCATCATTAAAATGGAAGGGACTTTCTTTAGATATGACATTTTCATATTCGTTAGGAGGTGATATATACAATGCGTTCGAAAGATATGTAAATGACGATGGTTATTTCTCAAACAGAACTCGTGCAGCAAAAGTTGTTACAAGGTGGAAAAAACCGGGTGACATAACAGACGTTCCAAGATATACTTATGAAGCTGTTTACTCTTTCTTTAGCCATACAAGCAGATGGTTATATAAAAATAACTATATAAGACTAAAAGATATCTCTCTTTCTTATAATTTACCTTCAAATTGGGTTAAGAAAGTTAAATTATCGAATGTTCGTGTATATGGTTCAGCTACAAATCTTTTCACATTAGCCAGTCAAAATTATTTTGATCCTGAAGGCAATGTTTATGGAGTTCAATCTTGGCAATTGCCAATTGGTAAGACAATTACATTTGGTTTTGAACTAGGATTTTAATAATAAAAATTAATGAAAATGAAAAAAATCATATTTACAATAGCAATATTAGGTACTTTAACGATAACATCCTGCAAGGATTTTCTCGATTTAAAACCTACCAACTCCATCGTTGCTTTAGAGTCAATGAAGAATGTGAGTGAAGCAAATATAGCAATGAATGGTGTTTATAACAGATTGGCTAGTTCGAATCTCTATGGAAGAAGAACTTTGACTTATGCCGATCTCAGAGGAGGCGATTTGTACGTTCCTTCTAACGGTCGCTCTGATGATTCATTCTTCTTATTCAATCATGAAGAGAGCCGAAATAATTATGGTTCATTCTGGGACAGTTACTATAATGTAATAATGCTTGTAAACAACGTACTGGAAAATATTCAGGAAGGCAACGTAAAAACTACAAATACAACTGAAGAGGCTACTCTTAATGATATCAAGGGTCAAGCATTAACAGTTAGGGCTCTTGCACATTTTGATCTTGTAAGACTTTATGGTGCTCCATATCTTAAACCGGGTGCTCCTACTTCTTACGGTGTTCCAATTGTTACAACTGTATTGGATGCTCAGGCAAAAGTTCTAAGAAACACTGTAGCAGATGTATATACTCAAATTATTACCGACCTTACAGCTGCAATTCCATTAATGAAAACTACAAAAACTAATGGTAAGCTGAATCAATATGGTGCAAAAGCTTTATTGGCGAGAGTATATTTGACTAAGGGTGATTATGATAATGCATTTACAACTGCAACTTCTATGTTAACCGGCAGCCCTTATACACTTTATACAAATGCTCAATGGGTTTCTTCATGGGCAACTGCTTACGGTGCTGAATCAATTTTCGAAATAGCAATGTCTACAAATGATGGTACAGGCTTAGGAAATAGTTCACTTACAAGCTTCTATGCTCCTATGTATTATAATTCTGCATATTTGGCAGGAGGTGTAGCAAGCACAATTTTCTTAAACCTACTCGGAGAAGACCCGACAGATGTAAGATGGGGAATTATGGATTTGGATGAATACGGAAATTCAATCAGAAACCCTACCAGAAGCATTCCAAACAGAAAAGGATGGATTAAGAAATATATGGGCGATAAAACAGATGTAGTTACAGCAACTAATGTAAAAGTTATTCGTTTGTCGGAGGTTTATTTAATCGCCGCTGAAGCCGCCATTAAAAAAACAACACCCGACAAGGCATCTGCTGTTTTATATCTTAATGCAATCAGAAAACGTGCACCCGCTCTTGCTTTAGCCGATGCAGGAATGTCCGTAAGTACTCTTGAAACTTTAATTCTTAATGAAAAATCTAAAGAGTTAATTGGAGAAGGTCACAGATATTTCGATTTGATGAGACTTGGAAAAACTATCACTTTTGACAATCCGTCTACTATGTTTAACGAACCTGTACTTGTTACCAATGGTAGAGGTGTTACAGTAAACTGGGATTTCAACAGAACAATTCTTCCAATTTCTGATTATGAAATTAACGCTAACCCTGGTCTTGCAGATCAACAAAATCCGGGTTACAGGTAGTTTATTTCAATTCGAAATTGTTATATAATTTTAAGGCCGGCCGAAAGGTTGGCCTTTTTTCTTTGTAAAATGTGTATATTTGTAAGAAATAGAAAGTTTTTTGTAACAAAACATAAGTAAAATGAAGATTGAAGATTTAGCGTTGTTTCTGGAAGGAGATGCTCAAATTGTATTGAGCATAAGAGATAAGGAGAGGATTAAGAGGTGCAGGGAGTATCTGGACAGAAAGCTTGAAGAACAAAGGGAGCCCGTTTACGGAATTACAACAGGGTTTGGTTCTCTTTGCAATGTTAAGATAGATAAGGAGAAGTTGTCGCAGCTTCAAAAGAATCTGGTAATGTCGCATGCTTGCGGCACGGGCGAAGAGGTTCCGGTTGAGATTGTCAAAATGATGATTTTGCTCAAAATAATTTCGCTCTCTTACGGCTATTCAGGGGTTAAAATAGAGACTGTTCAAAGACTTGCAGATATGTTTAACAGCAATGTGATTCCGGTGGTTTATCAGCAGGGTTCGCTTGGTGCTTCGGGCGATCTTGCTCCTTTGGCCCACTTGTCGCTTCCGTTGATTGGTCTTGGTGAGGTTTGGTATGAGGGGAAAAAGGTGAAGACCGAAGAGTTGTGGCCAAAATTGGGATGGGAACCGCTTACTCTCGCTTCCAAAGAGGGGCTGGCACTGTTAAACGGTACGCAGTTTATGCTCGCATACAGCATAACGAATCTGCTTAAAGCTAAGAAATTAAGTGCTATTGCCGACATTGTGGCATCTGCCTCACTTGATGCATTTAAAGGACTCAAAGAGCCTTTTACCGAAGGCGTACACAAGATAAGGCCACATAAAGGCCAAATAGAG
>CAZOOH010000120.1:0-6393 GCA_964581375.1 uncultured Muribaculaceae bacterium | reverse complement strand
CTCTGACAAAACCGATATTGTAAATTGCTCCTTCTGACCATATAAGGTCAAGCTCTTCATTTGCAAAAGGAATATTATCCATTGACCCTGTCACTCCTTTGACTCTTTTTTGCAGATTCAGATTTTGTGCATTTTTGTTTAAAATGTCAATAAAATCGGGAAAAAGATCGATAGCCGTAATTTGACCCTTACAATTTTGAGCCATTGTAATAGTTTGGCCACCGGTTCCACAACCTAAATCGACAATTTTTGAATCATCATTAAGATTATCAATAAAGCTCAATGCCTTGATTGTAGTATCTGCACTGCCCGGCCCTTGTCTTTCGACGTTTGAAAAATATTCGCAGATTAGTTGTATATTGAATTCGTGAATTGATGAATTTTCGTTACTCATTTCTTTAATTTTTAAAACCTCAAATTTGTAAACTAATACAAATGATACTGATGGTTTATGTTATAATTATATAAATAAAAATATACTAAAGTAAGAACTACTTTAGAAAAAAGGGGATAGCAACCGGAATTTCCGACAGCTATTTACCTCACCAAATCCGAAATAAAGTTATACATCCAATGTTTTTAGATGGCGCAAAAGTAAATATTTTGTAAAGATTTACAAAGACAATGAATTAATTTCGTCAATTACCCTTTTAAGTTTAGACTTTTCAAGGTTTAAAATACCTAAAATCTTCAAGTCGTTATGAACTTGCTCGCAAGTAACATAACCATGTTCCATGAGCAGTTGTTTCTCTTGCAGAGTCAATCGGGTCAAAACAGTAACCGGGAAAATCTTTTCCCTATCAATAATTTCACGTAACCCCTGACCTGCAGGATAATCCCAACTTAACAATTTTAAACCGCTGCACTCACCGTAGGAAATAGCATCATCCGAAAATCTGGTGTTGGTTACAACTGCTCCAGTAAATGCAAAGCCCTTAAATTCAGGCAACTTCTCTCTAAAACTAACAATATCGTTAACTCTTGAACGGACATATAGTGGAACCTGGACTCCGGCATTAATATTTTGACTGTTGTGGAATTTACACTCTATAAGCATCTGATTAACACCCTTTGTTGCAATAACATCCATTTCATGAGTAACACAGCTACCCTGCAGAATCTTCGCAACTTCTACATCGAAACCCAACTTCCTGAAAACCTCACCTACAAGAGTTTCAAACGGATGACCGGTTGGTCCCAGCTCCATCATAGCGTTTTTTAATTTATATCTGGCAGCAGCCCCCTCATTTTTCTGGCTATACAAAATATTTGTTTTGGAGAGAGGTTTTCGAAGTAATTCAAAAGCTTTGTTAAAAATAACCCTTGTACTCACTCCATCAAACATTTTTGATTCGATTTCGGCAATAATTTCAGATGCTCTCTCTTCGGATGCCCCTGCCCTTCTTAGCGAATTTCTAAGTTTATCGGGCGAAAATGGTTCAAGTTCGCCATTCGATTTTAAGATTCTTAATATTTTTTCCATGAGAACTAATCCTGCAAATCATCTGCCAAAAACAAACCTTGCTACCATCCGGACATTAACCGGGTTACCGTTTTGAGTCCCTGGCGTCCATTTAGGTGAATTTTTAATTATCTTAACCAATGCAACACCAACATCGGGGTGAATACATTTTAAAACAGAAACATTAGTAACATGTCCAAGAGAATCAACAACAAATGAGATCGAATTCAGACCATTAAGTCTCATACCTCTCACACTTTCCGGTAAAACGAATCTTTCCATAACCCATTCCCGGAACAATTCAGCGTCTTTTTTCCAAAACAGCGGTTTTGTTTCATTTATGACCAGCTTTTCCGATTTTGTAGTGTCATTATCAGGAATATTTTGAGCAGATAAATGTTCCGTTGCCGCAAATAGAAACAACAGAATGATTGAAAGAATTTTCTTCATTACATTCATTTAAGTAAATATTGGTGAAAATCAATACAAATTTACAATGTAATTCACAATAAACCTGAACATTCCAACATTTTTTATAATTAATTATATTGACCGCTCAATATTTATGAGCAGTTATATGTAAAAGTAAGCATTAAAAAAACAGAGGCATTAATTTGAATTTGCCTCTGTTCGATTATATAAACTTAGATTTAGTAAATTTTCGAATTGATTTACTGCAATTTAAATATTACCGGAAAATTATATCTCACATTAACGGGTTTTCCCTTTTGTATTCCAGGCTCCCATTTAGGTGACATTTTAATGACTCTGATTGCCTCTTCATCAAGAATTTTGCTTACACCGCTTACCACCTTAACATTAGTGACATTGCCCTGAGAATCGACAATAAATGTAACAGTTACTCTCCCCATCATCTTTTGTTTTATTGCCTCCTTAGGATATGCCAATTTCGAAAAAACCCATCTGGTAAAAGTATCATCATTACCACCCATAAATTTCGGTTTTACCTCAACTATTGCAAAAGGAATTGTATCGGGTTGTTCAGTAATATTATTAATCACAGGCAATTCGGCCTTGATTACCGAACTTGCACTATTATTTACTATCTCATTAATTCGTGCTTTACTGATTTGAGTAGTTGAAACCATAAAGACAAACATAAGAGTAAGTGTTGCAGCTACAGGTAAAATATAGAACCTGCCGCTCTTTTTTTCAGATTTTTCCATCTCTTTTAATCTTTTAAATGTTAATGATTTTCTTAAACTATTGACTATCACCGGTGAGTATCCAAGTTGTTGTTTTAAAATTAATTCCCTGTAAGAGTTAATATTTCCAGTTGATTTAATAACTTCGTAATCGGCCTGAAATTCCTGAACAGCATATAACTCTTTGTTAAGCAGATATATAAACGGGTTGAACCATTGCATGCATCGCAAAATTGAGACAAGCGTCAAATCTGCCGAATGCCAATATTTGATATGGGCTTTTTCATGAATAAGGATTTTACTGTACTCCTCTCCTTTAGAGTCAGCATCAATGAATATAATGTTCCAATATGAAAACGGCGAAATGAGTTTTACGCATTTTACCACCGTCACACCTTTTATTCTCTCCCTGTCGCCACGGATTACCTTTATATAAATCTTTGAGATTTGAAAAAGAAGAACGACAAAGAACAGGGCAGCTATGGCAATGTAGAAAATCATAAACAGACCTGCAAAATCTGCCTTTCCGCCCACCTGTTCTATAGTATTTGTGCCATTACTTCTGACAATGATTGCCGGCAGAATTATCTCAAAAATCGGATCCCGGCTTTTTGAAAATTCCAATACAGGTAAAACAGCACTTAATAGTGGAGCAAAAACCAGGTACAATCTTTTTTGCGAGTAACCGGTTTGCTTCTCAATTATAACTTTATAGAGCAGATAGAAAAAGAGCGAATAGAGAAGCGACAGAAAAATATATTTAAAAAGTTCCGTTTCCATTTGAGTTCTTTTTGTGATTTTCTAAAATTTTTAAAATTTTATCGGTCTCTTCGAGTGAGAGATTCTCTTTTTTTGAAAAGAATGAGACAAGATTAGACAACGAATCAGAGAAAAAAGAGCTGAGCACACCTCCCATATACCTCTCTATATACTCCTCCCTTTTAATTAGCGGAAAGTACTGAAAAGTTTTGCCGAAAGAGTTATGACTCACCACTCCCTTTTTTTCAAGGATTCTGATAATAGTAGATACAGTATTGTATGCAGGTTTAGGTTCGGGCAGCTCTTCAATAATATCATTAACAAAAGCACTCCCGAGCTTCCACATTATTTGCATTATCTGCAATTCGGCTTTGGTAAGCTCTTTTATTTCTACCGGTTTTTTCATAAATATCAATTTTATTATTTTTTAAAATCCTAATAATCAATATTAAATTCAACACTCAATTAATCTAAAGCAAATGTATAACTAATATTTTAGTTTTGCAACTAATATTTTAGTTTTTACAAAATTATCACTCTTCATAAAAACAGCAACAATTATAAAAAACAGATAATAAATTCGAAAATTCAATTAAAAAAACTAAATTTGTAATAATAATATAATATCATTTAATGTATGTACAGAGGTTTTAATGATAATATTTTATCACTTATCGAAAACACACCCGATTTAATACTTATAAATATCGCTGAACGTGTAAAACAACGAAGATTGGAGCTGAATTGGACCCAGCAATATATTTCAACAAAGTCGGGGGTTCCTTTACCTACTTATAGAAGGTTTGAACGTACAGGTGAAATCTCTTTGAGGGGATTAATCATGATTGCCTTTTCAATGGATCTTGAGAGTTATTTCGATAAGTTATTTGAGAAAAGGGTGTATAACAGTATAGATGAGATTATAAATATTAAAGAGAAGATTCAAAGAAAAAGAGGAAGAATCGATGAATAGAGTTCAAATAATAAATGTGCTATTAAACGGATTGAATGTAGGCCAGTTAGCTGTTACCCCGGATAAAGTTTGCGCTTTTGAGTACGACTCCGGTTATCTGCTAAACGGTACTTCAATCTCTCCCTATTATCTCCCTTTAAAACCCGGATTATTTATTGCAGATGCATCTCCTTTTAATGGCAACTTCGGTGTTTTAGACGACAGCCTTCCAGATGGTTGGGGAAACCTGATTCTAGACCGTTATCTATTATCAAAAAAAATAAATCCGGCAACTTTGAGTATACCCGAACGTCTTTCAATTATTGGAGGTAGCGGAAGAGGGGCTTTGGAGTATCTGCCGCAAACTAATTTGCTACAAAATCGGGAACTGCAGGATATCGAACAACTCTCACGGGATGCTCAAGAATTACTCTCCGATTCCGAAAATTTTGATTTGGAATCCCTTTTTTTGTATGGTGGTTCATCGGGTGGTGCAAGACCAAAGGTGTTTTACAAAGAAAACGAAAAAGAGTGGTTGATAAAATTCAAAGCATCGACCGACCCGGAAAATATTGGAGAAATTGAATACAAGTATTCCTTACTGGCAAAAAAAGTCGGAATAACCATGCCTCATACGCGTTTTTTTAATGACAAATATTTCGGAACCGAGAGATTCGACAGAGGTGAGAATTGTAAAATCCATACAGTAAGCGCAGCTGGATTGCTGAATGCCGATTATAGAATTCCTTGTCTTGATTACTCTACTCTTTTAAAAGTAACTCTGAATCTTACAAAAGATATGAGCGAGGTAATGAAAATGTTTCGCTTGATGGTTTTTAACGTTGTCATAATGAATAGAGACGACCATGCAAAAAACTTTTCATTCCAATTAATAAATGGAAACTGGAAACTCTCTCCTGCTTACGATTTGCTTCCCGGGGCCGGTTTTGGAGGAGAACACACCACTAGTATTAACGGGCAAGGTGTTCCTAAACTTGCCGATATTATAAAAGTGGCTTCCGGTGTTGGAATAAACAAATCAAAGGTCATTCTAAATGTTGAAGAGATAACTGATATCTGCTTTGAAAACAAATTAGGTAAATACTGTCCTAAATAATTAATTATGAATCAACAAATAAGCATATTTAATATAAGAGAGTTAGCACAACAATACAACAATATTTGCTTTTTTGAAAAAGACCCGGTTGCTTTTCCTAAGAGGTTTGCAGATGGTTATTTAAAAGGCGAAAATTGCCTTCAGGATGTCGAAATTGCCGGAGTTTTGGCAGCGCATTTGGCGTGGGGTCGCAGGGAGATGATTGTTCGCGATTGCAATCGAATGTTCAATGAAATGAATTGGCAACCTTACCAATATATATCTGAGGGTAAATACAAAAACGACAACGGTAGTTTGCACAGAACCATTAAGTGGAGTGAATTCGCACTAATCTGCACAAACTTAAATGAATTTTATAAAAACGAGAATACATTGGAAAGCCTCACTCCCGATCAAATTAGAGTAACAGTTTTTGGCCGCAAATCTGACCCTATGGCAGCAAATAAAAAGATACATATGTTTAGGCGTTGGATGGTGAGAAACGATGGCATAGTCGATTTAGGTATATGGAAAAAAATTTCGCCCGCAGAACTTATTATCCCGCTCGATGTTCATGTCCACAGAAGTGCACTTGAAATGGGTATAACTTCTAGAAAAAGCGCAGATATTATTACTGCTATGGAGATTACTCACTTTTTGAACGAAGTTTTTCCCGGTGATCCCTGTCTTGGAGATTTTGCACTGTTTGCTTACGCTGCCGTCCAAAATGAAAAAAAAACCTTAAAGTCAAAAATTTGACTAAATTTGCACCCTAATTTTTGAAGTACTGATGCCAAATCTTTTTATAATTTCAGGTGCTAACGGAGCCGGCAAAACTACTGCATCCTATACCATTCTACCCGAAATGTTAGAGTGTAAGGAGTTCGTTAACGCCGATGAAATTGCCAGAGGTTTGTCGCCTTTTAAACCGGAAAGTGCCGCTTTACAAGCCGGCAAA
>CAZOOH010000119.1:0-6416 GCA_964581375.1 uncultured Muribaculaceae bacterium | reverse complement strand
CTGCAATAACAGC
Organism: uncultured Muribaculaceae bacterium; assembly: GCA_964581375.1. Classification (GTDB taxonomy): domain Bacteria; phylum Bacteroidota; class Bacteroidia; order Bacteroidales; family UBA932; genus JAFIHK01. Next base: position 6,403 of record CAZOOH010000119.1, on the reverse strand, counting down.
AACTACAGTCTCATATTTTCTTTTAGGTAATACTGTAGTGTTTAATAATGAAATTCAATCATTTAATTTTGGTAATATTCCATTTTATATATTATTGGGTGTTATTACAGGATTTGTCGCTTTATATTTTACAAGAGTAACAATATATGCAGAAGATAAATTAGGAAAGATTAAAAGTCCTTATAAAAAGTGGGCTCTCTCCTCAATAGGATTAGGGGTTCTGATTTTTATTTTCCCTCCGTTATATGGTGAGGGGTATGATTCACTGACATCCCTTTTAAATAATAATACTGCAAATGCAATTGGATCAACTTTATTTGAAAATTTGTTTTCAAACCCATGGTTTATTCCAGTTTTTTTTATATCTGTAGTCCTATTTAAAGTTTTTGCGATGGTCTTTACAAATGCAGGAGGTGGAGTGGGAGGAACGTTTGGACCGACATTATTTATTGGTGGGGTTACAGGATTTGTTATTGCAAACATTATAAATTTAATAGGATTTCATACTCTTCCTGAAGCAAACTTCACACTGGTTGGTATGGCAGGAATGATGTCAGCAGTTATGATGGCACCATTAACGGCAATATTTTTAATTGCAGAAATAACGGGCGGGTACGATTTAATAATGCCATTAATTGTTACATCTGCAATTTCTTTTGCAACTATAAAAACATTTGAATCTTATTCAATATATACAAAGCGGATTGCAAAGCAAGGAAATTTGTTAACTCATGACAGTGATCAAGCCGTGTTAACTCTATTAAAAACAGGTAACCTCATTGAAAATGATTTTGTTCCGATTAGTCCTGATGATACATTAGGTGATCTTACCGAAATAGTAGCCAAATCTAAAAGAAATATATTTCCTGTAGTTGACTCCAATGGATACCTTAACGGAATCATTTTATTAGACGATATCAGACATATTATGTTTAATACAGAATTATACTCTTCTTTAAAAGCGAGTCAATTAATGAAAGAGCCGTTAGATTATGTTTTTATAAATGATAAGATGGAATGCGTAATGGAAAAATTCGACTCTTCATCTGCTTGGAATTTACCTGTACTCGATAAAGATCAAAAATACTTGGGATTTGTTTCCAAGTCAAAAATATTTTCTGAATATCGTATTCTATTACAACAAGTATCTCATGATTAAACTTTATACCGACTTTATTAAAGAAAAACTCTCTGTTGAACTTTGGCAGATTGAAAACTGTATAGAATTATTGGAAAATGACGCAACTGTTCCTTTTATATCCAGGTATAGAAAAGAGAAAACAGGTGCGCTTGATGAAGTTCAGGTTTCAGAAATTAAACACTATTTTCTTAAGTTCAACGAACTTGATAAAAGAAAAGAGTCAATACTAAAATCAATTGAGGAACAGGGCAAACTCACTGATGAATTAAAATCTGCAATTGCAAATACATTAGAAATGCAACGGTTGGAAGATTTATATCTGCCTTTCAAACCGAAAAGAAGAACAAGAGCTACAATTGCAAAGGAGAAGGGATTAGAACCTCTGGCAGAATTGATCTTTTCTTTTTCATGTGATGATTGCTTTAAATTAGCCGAAACATTTCTGAATGAAAATGTTGAAGAAGTTTCCGATGCAATTGCAGGGGCAAATGACATTATTGCTGAATGGATAAGTGAAAATTCATTAATCAGAGAAGATTTACGTACACAATATTTGAGGTATGGTAAATTAGTAGCAAAGAAAGTGAAAGATACCGAAGATGATGAATCGTCAAAGTACAGGAACTACTTTGATTTTTCCGGAAACATATATAACATTCCTGCTCATCGTTTGCTGGCTACTTTAAGAGGAGAGAAGGAGGGACATCTTCAAGTGAAGTTAGAAGTAGATCCGACATATTCCATTAATGCAATTGGCAGAAGAGTTTATACGACACCAAAAAGAGTCAGCAGCAGTACCAGGTCTATTATTAACAATGCTATTGAGGATTCTTATAAAAGGTTACTTGATCCTTCTATAGAAAACGAATCTTTAAAAATGGCAAAAGAGAAAGCCGATTTAGAGTCAATAAAAGTTTTCGGCGAAAATTTATCGGCACTTTTACTTGCACCTCCTGTGGGACAAAGAAGCGTTTTGGCAATTGATCCGGGATTCAGAACCGGATGTAAAATTGTTTGTCTCAACGCACAGGGAGAGCTTTTACATAATGACACAATCTATCCACATCCTCCTCAAAATGAAAAAAGTGCTGCCATAAAGAAGATTTCAAATCTTGTTGAGGCATATAAAATTGAGGTAATAGCTATTGGAGATGGTACTGCCGGCAGGGAAACAGAATCTTTTATTAAAAAAATTGCTCTTCCTGAAGGAATAAGAGTTTTTTCAGTTAATGAAGATGGGGCCTCAGTGTACTCTGCCTCTTCTGCTGCCAGAGAGGAATTCCCAAGTTATGATGTTACAGTAAGGGGTGCTGTTTCTATCGGACGAAGATTGATGGACCCATTAGCTGAGCTTGTAAAGATTGATCCAAAATCAATAGGTGTAGGACAATATCAACATGACGTCGATCAAAATCTTCTAAAGGAGATGCTTGACAATACTGTTGTTAATTGTGTAAACAGGGTTGGAGTTAATTTAAATACTGCTAGTAAGCATCTTTTAAGTTATGTTTCAGGACTGGGATTAAATATTGCTCAAAACATAGTTGATTACAGAAGTGAAATTGGTGTGTTTTCTTCCAGGAAAGAGTTATTAAATGTAAAGAGACTTGGCAATAAAGCTTATGAACAATGTGCGGGTTTTCTTAGAATCCCCGGAGCTAAAAATCCACTGGATAACTCTGCCGTCCATCCGGAAAGGTACTCTCTTGTAGAAAAAATGGCTTCCGATATAAATTGTTCTGTTAAAGATCTTATTACCGATAACACTAAAAGAGAAAAAATTGATATTAAGAAATATGTTAACAAAGATGTCGGTATTCCAACATTGAATGATATAGTACAAGAGTTGGCAAAACCCGGAAGAGACCCCAGAGAGGGCGTTGTGATGTTAGAATTCTCATCTGAAATAAATACTATTGATGATTTAAAACCAGGAATGATTCTTCCAGGTATAGTTACAAATATTACAAATTTTGGTGCTTTTGTCGATATTGGAATTAAACAAGACGGCTTAGTCCATATTTCTCAAATGTCAGAAAAATTTATTTCTTCACCTTCTGAGGTAGTGAAGCTAAATCAACCTGTAGAAGTAAAAGTTATTGAAGTTGATCTTGTTAGAAAAAGGATTCAACTTAGTATGAAGAAATAGGTTTACTTAGACTGAATCAAAGGATTCGTTATATTGGCAGATTTTTTTTGTCTTTGAGCAATAATTACACCCGCAATAACTATCGCAATACCTGCGATTTTACGAAAGCTTATCCCTTCATAACCAAGCATATAAGCTCCAAATGCAGATATTGCAGGAATTATTGTCGTAAATATATTTGCTCTGGCAATACCTAGTACTTTAATTGAATTGATAAAGAATATAAATGCAATAGTTGAGCACAAAAACGCAAGAGCGATTAGAGCAATAATTACGTTGGTATTTAGAGTTGCAAGAGTGAAGTCTTTATAATCTAATATAAAGAAAAGAGGTATGAAATAAAGCGCGCCAATTGAGTGCTGGTATGTTACAATCGTGTAACTGTTATATTTTCCGGATAATTTTTTAACAACGAGTGAATAGCCTACTGCTGCGAAAACAGCTAAAAACAGTAACAGAATTCCTGCATGATGTTTTACACCCAATGTTCCATTCTCAAAAACAACCATTAAAATACCCGGAATTGTTATAAAAATTCCAAAAAAGTTAATTGCAGTTAATTTTTCTTTATAAACCATAACACCTGCAATCGAAGCAAAAATTGGAATAGTAGAAATAATTATTGAACTCAATGTCGAAGAGCCAATATTTTTAATTCCCAGAGTTTCACCAATGAAATAGAAAAAAGGTTCTAAAATAACTAACAACAAGAACCATTTTAAGTCCTCTTTTTTTATTTTTTGTAACTTTTTTAATGAAAGTGAAATTGTAAACAATATTACTGAAGCAAACAATAATCTAAAAAGTATTAATGTGAATGGGGCCAATCCTTCAATTAGTAAAGCATTAGTCCAAATAAATGAAAATCCCCAAAATGTTACCGCCAGAACTATTGAAATGTATACAATGAATGATGAAGAGTTGTTTTTCATATTAAAATTTTAGTCTCATACTGTTTTTATTCCCTGTCAATTTACAATTTTTTACCACTTGAACACCATTTACAAATGTATGAATTACAGATGATGAAAATTCAAAATCGGTAAAAGGAGACCAACCGCAAAGATATGATGGGTTCTTTGTTGTTAATTTATCAGGTCTGTTAATGTCAATAACAGCAATATCTGCAAAAAATCCCTCTCTAAGGAATCCTCTTTTTTTAACTCCAAAGAGTTTTGCAGGTGAATGACACATACTGTCTATGATTTGTTCAACAGAAAAATAGCCGTCTTTATATAATTCCAGCATTATTTGTAAACTATGTTGAATTAAAGGGAGACCAGATGGACATTTCAGATATTTTTCCTGTTTTTCGGATTTAGTATGCGGGGCATGATCGGTTGCAACAACCCTAATGATTCCCTCACATACTCCATTTATTAGTGCAATTCTGTCACTCTCATCTTTAAGAGATGGATTACATTTTATTTTTCCTCCAAAAACTTCAAAGTCATCTGAGTTCAAAAAAAGATAGTGAACACATGTTTCAGCTGTAATTTTTGGATTTATTTTTTGAGCTTCTCTCAGTAATTTTACCTCTTCCTTAGTGCTTAAATGAAGTATGTGCAGATTAGTATTATATTTTAATGCCAAATCTATAGCTTTCTTAGACGAGGCAATACATGCTTCTCTACTTCTGATTTTGCTGTGATGAGAGAAAGGTATTTCCTCTCCAAACTTATTGATAGCAGAATCTAAGTTTGTTTTAATGATTTTCTCATCTTCACAATGGGTAGCAATTTTAATGTCCTGGATTGCGAATATATTGTTCAAGGTATCTGAATTATCTACAAGCATATTTCCTGTAGATGAACCCATAAATACTTTTATTCCGCAAACATTTTCCCTGTCTATTGCTTTAAGTTCCTCTATATTTGAATTATCAGCACCAAGATAGAATGAGAAATTGGCATAAGATGTTGTTTGGGCAATTTTGTATTTGTGTTCTAAGAGGAGATTTGATGTAGTTGGAGGATTATTGTTAGGCATATCCATAAATGAAGTTACTCCTCCAAGTACTGCTGCCTTACTTTCGCTTTCAATACACCCTTTGTGGGTTGCTCCTGGTTCACGAAAATGAACCTGATCATCTATAATCCCTGGAATTATCAATAACCCTTCACAGTTAATTATTGAATCAGGAATTTGAGCTATACCTATGTTTTGTAACTCCTCTGTAAAGTTATCGGGCAAAATACCATCAATTACTTTAAGTATAATATCATCTTTAATTAGAATACTTCCTGTAAAAGATATATTCTCATTAGTGATTGTTCCGTTTTTTAGAAGTGTGATTGGCATCAATTATTTTGTTCGAGGTTTAATCTTTCGGAATTTCATCTTTAATACACCCCAAAATGCCTCTCCAAAAATGCCGCTGCTCATTTTTGATGTTCCCTCAGTTCTGTCAATGAAGATAATTGGCACCTCTTTAATTTGATATCCTAACTTAAATGTGTTATACTTCATTTCTATTTGAAAACCGTATCCCTTCATTTTAATTCTCGAAAAATCAATATTTTCAAGTACCTCTCTTTTATAGCATTTAAATCCTGCAGTAGTATCATATACATGCATCCCCAGTACCTTCCGTACATAAGCAGACGCATAATATGACATTATTACCCTGCCTATTGGCCAATTAATAACACTAATTCCATTGCAATATCTGGATCCGATTGCTAAATCGGCTCCGGATTTACATGCATTATAAAGTCTAGGTAAATCATTTGGATTGTGCGAAAAATCGGCATCCATTTCTATTATATAGTCGTACTTGTTTTCGATTGCCCAATTGAATCCGGTAATATATGCAGTGCCAAGTCCCAACTTGCCTTTTCTTTCCAATAAGAATAATTTCTGATCAAACTCTTTTTGGAGGTTAACAACTATCTGCGCTGTGCCATCAGGAGATCCGTCATCTATTATAAGGATATCAAAATTTTCTTCGAGAGAAAAAACAGCACGAATTATCTTCTCAACATTCTCTTTTTCATTATATGTAGGAATAACTACTACTTTATTTGAAGCCATCTTTTATTTGAATTATTCACCAAAGGTATGAAATAATAATTAATAAAATTTGGTTAATATAAAAAGATGTCTACCTTTGC
>CAZOOH010000118.1:0-6435 GCA_964581375.1 uncultured Muribaculaceae bacterium | reverse complement strand
TTAAATTGTTGCTAAAATCGGCTGTTCCGATGGTCTCGTTTATTTGATGACTTTGCAGAAAAGTATTAAGCCTTCCGTAATAATTGTTTGCTCTTAGGCTAGAGTTGTCAAGGTTTTCAATTAACGGAAGTACAATAAAAGTCAAGTATGAAATGTAAGGCGGATATTTTATTACAACAGAATCAATTCTGGTTGCTGTTCTTTTGTCGTATGCATATTTTGCTTTCGAAATTATGTTTCCACTAGCCCCTGGAATACCAAATTTTATTTTCCCAACAAAATCTGCCCAAATTTCATCGTCAGTTTCTTCATCAAAATATTTTTTTGCAATACTGATAATGTCATACTTCGTTAAGTATAAATGAATATCCTTACCTGCATTTGTAGGATTAAAAAAATATTCGGATATGATATTATTCCATTCTAAGTACTTCATTTTTTATCAATTGTTTAGTAATTTTCGATAGGTGGGCTTGCAGAGATGCAGCTCTTTTACAAGCTATAGTTTTGAGCATTGGCTAGTAGGGCTAACAAATGGGCTCCAATATGGGTAGCGTTTCTTTCTTTTTTTTACGGGGGAGAGAAAAAAAATTCCATCAAAATTGCACTATTATGTCAAAAGCTAAATGCTTCCTTATTTCATTTTTTGTAAATATCTAATATGTCTGATGTCCGTCTTTTTTACATTTGTTGCCAACTTTTTCGTGTAAATTTCGTTGGTGCTCTCGACAGCCGCAATTATCGCAACATTCTCAACCACAACCCGATTTACAACCTCAAATATAGCAAATTAAGCCAATGAAATTTACACAATGTTAGGGGTTGTTATTATTGCTGCTTCTATTCCCTTTGTTTTCCAACTTTCAACTAGTCCCCTTAAGATTTCTCGATCAACCTTAAATGAAGCATTAATTTGTTCATTAATTTCTATTTTGTTTGAGTGAAGTTCAATTTTTACAATTATATCTTCTTCAAACTTCTCAATTTCAAAGATTTTGACCGAATTAATTTCTTTAGAGGAAATTTTTATTTCTTCTTTTCCCTTTTTTAATATAACAATATCACTCGTCAAGATTAACCTTCCTTTGATTGGCACATTGTAAAAAATATACTTTAAAATAATTCCTGAAGATATTATGAGTAAGAAAAACATTATCAAAGGGATCCCTTTCCACATATCTAATTTATCATACATTAAACTTTCAACAAAAGAATTTGAATAAAGGAAAGTTATCCAGAGAACACCAAGTATTGAAAACAATACTCTTTTTCGACCATCAGAAACTTCTTTTTTTTCTTTGTTTATTATTTCAGTATCAAGGTTTAAATCTGGCATATATGTATTTTTTATAATAACCCCTAACTAATTTAAATATTCACTGTTCATAAATATTATATTTTGTTTAGTAGTGATTGATTAGCAATTGCTAATCTTAACAAAATCGTGAGTAAAATTAATTTTTTTAAAATTCTCAAACAAATTTGAAATCAGATATTTTCGTTATTATTTCGAAAAAGAGTATCAAGTTGTTTCCAACAACATACTGGGCCTATATATTTCATTATTTGTAAATTTTTTAGAACGTTTACACATTATCAAATGTGCCACCAGGATAGAACTACAAAATCAATCAAATTTCTTAAAAACTTATAAATATATAATCAACTAAAATTGAATAATTAAACCAATTCGGTGCGATTTCAAAAAAATAGCTACATTAATTTCCAGTGCAAATTTGGTTGATTTTTGTGTTTTTTTTATTAATTTGTTTCAATAAATGGCTTAGATTTAATCTCACAAAAACTATGGTTTAATAAAATATATAAAAGGAATATATCTGCACAACCAACCTGAAGCGAAAGCTGTTAGAGGAGGTTGCGTAGTTTTGTCCGCAGTTGTGCGTCGTTGTTTCGTCTGTTTGAGGCCGAATGGCCGAGTTAGAAACAACAGCAACAACAAGGTTACAAAACAGCGACCGTATCGGGGAAGCAGGAGCTTCAGGCTGGTTGTACAAATTAATCTTGAAAATTTCAATTGAAACCGAAAAATTGCAACTTGGATTATTGCAATTGAAACATTAGTTTGGAATAGAGGTATAGCAAGTAATAAAAAAAGCAGCCGATGCCATTGAGGTTACCGGCTGCTTGTAAAATTTTATGTAGGAAGTTAATTATTGCCTTCCGGAACAATCAGCTTTTTATCAAGTTTGGAAGGAGTGAAGATTCCCAGAACACCTTTGAGACCAAGACTCATCACAATATTGTAGAAAAATGCCAAGAATGCAAGAAGCAAAAGAGTTCCGCAAAGAGCTGCGAGAATCATGTAAATATTGAACTCGCCATTGTAATAGATTGTTCGTCTGAGCATTCCGTGCAATCCGGCCATTCCCATAAATGCACCCATCCCGATGCCACCTGCCAAATGCGCCCAAAAATGGAAATTTGCAAGCTTCTGGCTGTAGAGTTTAGCACCGTTGGTAACAATTGGGAAGAGGATGTATATTGCAGAGTAGAGAGTCATGGTAAGCCCGACAAGCACTGCTACGTGTACATGCGGCCCCACGATCCACTGAGTGTTGTGCAGAATACGGTTCAAACCCAAATCTGCCTGCATAATCCCTGCAGGTACTGCCAAAGCAAAGCCCAATAAACCACCCAAAAGGAATTTAAGAGGATTGGTGAGTTTAAGAGGACGGGCACTCCATAATGTAGCCAGTGTTATAAAGAAGGCCAGCCCCTGGGTAATAAGTTCAAACGCGGTAACCATCTCACCCGAAACGACCTTTAAGATTCCCGGCTGGGCCTGGTCAGACATCAGGTGATGCGACCAAACAGTCCACGAAACAACCAGTTCAAGCAAAAGAGCAGCCCTTGCAATATTCTGCATAAAGAGTTTTTTACCGGTTATGAGAGTTGCGAGCAGATACCAAGTACCCGCAACAAAAATGAGAACAAGCCCGTCTGCAATCAAATCGAGCCCCCACCAGAACCAGTTTTTGTATAACAGAGCATCTACCGAAGTGTTTTTAAGGTCAAATCCGAGCAGATGCCCCACCAGATAAACCAAAATCAATACACCCGTAAATATTATAATACCGGCATTAAGAGCGGTATCCACAGTTCCCCGTGCAATAGCAGCAACCGGAAGCGAAACGAGATGCTCTTTCTGATTCTCCTTTTTTCGGAACAGGTTAGTCATTCCGCTAAGACCCATTGCCGAAAGAAAGAGCTTTTTAGCAGGCTGCTTTTCCCAACCTTCCGGAGTGTACATAATTGTCTTAAAGATGTTTATAACAAAGAAAACTGTTCCGAGCATAACTATTGCGATTCCAAGTACAAAGAAAGTTCCTCCCAAAGGATTAAACTGACTGAAATCTGCCGGAAGCGGCCAGTAGAGAGTGTAAAGAGGAGCGTAGTGACTTACGAAACCGGCAAGCCAAAAGGTCATCGTGCCGCTCGCAATGAGGATGCAGGTCCAGTTGGCAAGCTTGTAACTCCAGAGCGGCTTTTTCATTAGATATGGCACCAAAAAGAGGAAAGCCCCGAACACAAGAGAGTATGTCGAGCCGAATATCCCCACCAGCGGGTGTGCTGTCAAAATCGCAAAATATTGATTATCCGGTATTGCAGATATTGGACTTACTTGATAAATCCTCATAATCATCCCTTCAATAACCGCAAACCCGTAATAGACAAGGCCCACTACAACAAACCGAAGAATAAGTTTTTGCATAGGCGTGAGAGTCCCCGGTTTAAACAAACCCTGCTCTCCGTTTAGAAATGTATCTTTAAAATTCATATTATTTAAGTTTATCAAGTTAATAATTAGTTTTCTACAACCTCTACAACATCTTTGAGAATCATCTGAGCCCCCTTAGGCCCGGAATACTCTGTCGAACGGATTGTGTAAACCCCGGGCTTGTCGAACTTCCATAAAATGTCGTTCATGTGGCCGGGAATAACCTGCATTTGAAAGACCATCGAATTGTCGCTTCTGAACAGACCGAACCCGTAGGTGAGGTCTTTTGAAGTTACATTGAAAAGAGCCTTTTCATTCACTTTAATAATAAGCTTCTCCGATGGGAGTACAAATTTGTGATTCTCGACAGATATGTCAAATGTGACATCTGCCTTAATCTCGCTTCTGTTAAGGTCCATCGGCACCCATGGAATCGTATTGTAAGTTACGATGTGCAGCGAAACCCCGAGAACAATGAGGAATGCCACGAAAGTGTAAAAGAGAGCTGAACTTACCTTGTTTTCTTTTCCGGGCTTTGTGACTTTGTATCCAAACCAAAGCATCAGCAAAATGATGGCAACCGCATAGAGTGTATATGCAATTGTCTGTCCGTTAAGTACTACTTGTGAGTCAACCATAATTTTAGTTTTGAGTTTTGTTTTAAAATATATATAGTTTAGGTGGTATTGCACTATTTTTAAGCACTGTCACATTAAGTCGATTCTTTGAGCTCCCCGAGTGTGGTTTGCGAGAGGGTTACAATTACGCTGTTCTGTATGGCTACCCACTTATCGTGCATCACGCAGCTTGTTTGAAGGGCACAGCTCTCGAACCCGAAGAAACACTTACACTTCACGAATTCGGGATCTACAATATTCACAATTTCTAACATGGTTATTTGTGCAGATGGTTTAGAGAGTCGGTATCCTCCGTTTTTCCCCTGTATGCTCACGATGATTCCTTCGTTTGCAAGAGATGTCATCAGTTTGCGCAGATACCTGTACGGCATGGCTCTCTTTTGAAAAATGTCGTCCACCCGCCAGAGCCTCTCCTCTTCTCCGGCCATGGAACTCAGCACCCGCAGGGCATAATCGGTAGTTTTGTTAAAGTTCATTTAGTACTATCTTATAATGGTAATCAATTATAAAACGCCCGGCTTTGGACTCATTTTTTCTGAAAATTTTGGCAACTCTTTATAAATGACACCAAGAGGTATTATTTAATATAAAGTTAATTAATTTTTAAACAAATACTATCTTTGAGAACAACAAATTTTTCAAGTCCATGAAATCAAAACTCACATTTATTTTCGCTCTGCTGCTAATTTGCAGTAACTCGATTTTTGCAGATTCTTTTTATACCACAATCAGCAATTACAGAATTCCCTTGAACAAAAAAGGAGTGATTATCGGTAAGTTATACTCCAATGTAAACGGAGGCGATGTCAAATACTCCATTGTAAAGGATAGTGCAAAATTGTTTGCAATCGATAAAAACGGGAACATTAAGTTGCGCAAGGGGAAAAAGGTATCTGCCGGTAGCGGAGCTTTCAGTTTTGGCGTTACAATAAAGGCAGGTGACCTTATTACCGATTTTGAACTGGTAAAAGATGAGTTTATACATAACAAGGTTGTTGCTCACAGAGGAGCCTGGAAGAACACCGGTTTTACCGAAAATTCCGTGGGTTCTCTCAAAAAGGCTATAGAGATGGGGAGCGAGGCTTCGGAGTTTGATGTGTGGATGGCTGCTGACGGTGTTCTGATTATAAACCATGACCCTACAGCCGGCGGATTGACAGTAGAACAGTCAACATCTGCCCAACTGACTAAGGTTCCGTTAAAGGGGGGCGACTTCCTTCCTACGCTTGAGGAGTACCTCACTATCGCAAAGGCTCAGAACAAGACTTGCCTCTATTTTGAAATTAAAAAGTCGCTTGTTAGTCAGGAGCGTTTGATGGAGCTGACTCAAAAGTGTGTGCAGATGGTCAATAAAATGAAGATGCAGGCGTGGGTTACATACATTAGTTTCAGTTTCGACTGCTTGCAAAAAGTAATCGAGCTTGATCCTACCGCAAAAACTGCCTATGTGGAGAAGGGTAAGACTCTTGAGGAGTTAAAGGCAGCCAAAATCTGGGGAATTGACTACAATATCAGCCTCTTTAAAGCAGATCCGGAATTAGCCGACAAAGCTCACAAGATGGGACTAACCGTAAACGCCTGGACCGTGAACAAACAAGAGGAACTCCAAATGCTGCTCGATATGGGGGTCGACTGTATCACTACCAACGAGCCGGAACTTCTGCTCAAAATGGTTACTGCCCCCGTAGGCAAAAAGTAGTTGTAGCAGTATGGGTGTTGGCGCGGAGCGTGGTTTTTTGAACTTTCCGGGAGGTCGTGAGTAAGCTTTTTGCGCATGAAGGCTTTCCAATCGCCTAAATATTAATAATATACAAAAGATGTGGCACGTGGCGTGCCGCATCTTTTACATTTTCCTGTGCTGCAGACGGTTGCGCGAGTTCGTGCATCGTGCAGATATTTAGGTTGTTACAAAAGATGTGGCACGTGGCGTGCCGCATCTTTTACATTTTCCTGTGCTGCAGACGGTTGCGCGAGTTCGTGCATCGTGCAGATATTTAGGTTGTTACAAAAGATGTGGCACGTGGCGTGCCGCATCTTTTACATTTTCCTGTGCTGCAG
>CAZOOH010000117.1:0-6473 GCA_964581375.1 uncultured Muribaculaceae bacterium | reverse complement strand
ATCACTAATCACTAGTCACCAATCACCAATCACTAATCACCAATCACTAATCACTAATCACCAATCACTAATCACCAATCACTAATCACTAATCACCAATCACCTAGCGTTTTAGATACATCGCCTCATAGTATTTCTTATAATCGCCCGAAGTTACATTCTCCAGCCACTCTTTATTGGCAAGATACCATTTAACAGTCTTTTCGATTCCCTCTTCAAAATTGAGAGAGGGCTTCCAGCCGAGATCTTTATTAATCTTTGTGGCATCGATGGCATATCGCAAATCGTGCCCGGCACGGTCGGTAACGTAGGTAATCAAATCGTCGGATGTACCCGGGGCGCGGCCAAGTTGTTTGTCTGTAATTTTAACGAGTAATTTGATTAAATCGATGTTCTTCCATTCGTTAAATCCTCCAATGTTGTATGTCTCGCCCGCCGCGCCCTTATGAAATATAAGGTCAATTGCGGCAGCATGATCTTCAACATAGAGCCAGTCACGAACATTCTCGCCCTTCCCGTAAACAGGTAGAGGTTTATTGTTGATTATATTGTTGATAAACAGAGGAATAAGTTTTTCCGGGAACTGAAAGCTGCCGTAGTTATTTGAGCAGTTTGAAATTTTTACGGGCATCCCGAAGGTGTGAAAATAGGCACGTACGAAGTGATCGGACGAAGCTTTTGATGCCGAGTACGGTGAGTGCGGATCATAATTGCTGGTTTCATGGAAAAGCGAATCGTCATCTTCGAGGGAACCGTAAACCTCATCGGTAGACACATGGTAAAACAGATGACCATCCATACCGCCCTTTTCGTTCCAGTAAGTACGCGCAGCCTCAAGCAGCGAGAGAGTTCCCATCACGTTTGTCATCGCAAAGGCGAATGGATCTTTAATCGAGCGGTCAACGTGCGATTCTGCCGCCAGGTGAATTACACCGTGAATTTTAAATGAGCGGAAAATACCAAGAATTGTTTCATAATCGCAGATATCTGCCTTTACAAATCTGTAATTCGGGTTGTTTTCAATATCGCGTAAGTTGGCCAGATTACCTGCATAAGTCAGAGAGTCAAGGTTTACAATATTATAAGAGGGATATTTGTTAACCAGATGTCTTACAAGATGCGACCCTATAAAACCGGCCCCGCCGGTAACCAAAATGTTCTTCATTACTAAAATATTACGCTAATTTTCTGATTCTTTTATTTTTTTTAGACACATTGCAAGTGAATCCCTCCATTCGGGAATTACCAAATCAAATGTCGCCTTTATTTTGCTTTTGTCCAAAACTGAGTATGCAGGACGTTTTGCTTTGGTAGGATAATCGGCTGTAGATAAAGGTTTGAGGTCAATTTTAATATTTTCTGACTCAAATATCTGCCTGGCAAATTCATACCATGTGCACACTCCCTCATTCGAAAAATGATATATGCCGTTCAATTTGCGGCCGCCCCAACGACCGTCGAGCACCTCTCTGCTAATTACAATTAAAGCTTCCGCTAAATCGGCGGCATAAGTAGGCGAGCCAAGTTGATCGTTTACAACGCCTAAACTCTCTCTCTCCTTTGCCAGTCGAAGCATTGTCTTAACAAAATTCGACCCATATGAAGAGTAAAGCCAAGAGGTACGAATTATAATATATTTACTTGTATTGGCAATAATATACCTCTCTCCCAATCGTTTAGACTCACCATAAACTGTAAGTGACTGCTCAAAAACAGGTTCCTCTTTGTAGGGTTCATTACTATTCCCGTCGAAAACATAATCGGTCGAAATATGTATCAACCAAATACCCATTTTGCCGGCAATTTTTGCAAGATTTTCGGGGGCAGATGCATTAACAGCGTATACTTTTTCTCTGTTTTCGGGATCTTCGGCATTATCGACTGCAGTATAGGCAGCACAGTTTATTATAAGTTCGATTGAGTTGTCGTGCAGATATTTTTCTATTGCGATACTATCGGTAATATCTAAATCGTCAGCATCGGTATAAAAAAACCTGTTCAGGCATATCCGATTATTTATATTGTACCGGATTTCGGACCCAAGTTGTCCGTTGGCTCCTGTTACAAGAATATTTACCATCACTCAAAAATTATTGCATCGGCAAAGTATGGGTTCTTAGAATCTTTTTCGGAGATAATAGTAGAACCCGCAGGTATTTTCCAGTCAACAGCCAGTTGAGGGTCGCTCCAAAGCACACCCGCTTCCGATTCAGGCGCATAGTAATTATCACATTTATAAAGAACTACAGCCTCATTTGAAAGAACCGAAAAACCATGTGCAAATCCCTTGGGAATAAATAGCTGAAGCTTGTTTTCGGAAGATAATTCCAAAGAAAAGTGTTTGCCGAAAGTCGGTGAGCTGCGGCGCATATCCACAGCAACATCGAGAATTTCGCCCTGAATAACTCTTACAAGTTTAGCCTGAGAAAAAGGGGGCAACTGATAATGTAGTCCCCTTATAACTCCATAATTTGATTTTGACTCATTGTCCTGTATAAAACAAGTACCAAAGAGTTCGTTATCGAACTCTTCGGCCCTGAAACTCTCCATAAAATATCCCCTTTGGTCGCCAAAAACTTTTGGCTCAAGAATATAAAGATCTTTTAAGGGTGTAGAAATAATTTTCATATTAATCTTCGTCACAACGACGTCTGGTCCATCTGCCTGCCTTTTTGCCTCCGCCAAACAGAATTCCCGCACCAAGCACAAATCCAAAATCATACCATCCGCCATTATTATTTATGGCATACATTGCCACAGAATCGCTGAAAAGGCTTATGATAAAAGTGAATGGCGCAATAATACCGTGCCATAATCCAAGCCAGAACCCGGCAGGTTTGGCAGTAACACAGCTGTGGATGTCAACGGTATGAGCTACACAACTGCTAACAAGCAGAAGAGCAGCGATGCCGATGAAAATTGGAATAAGTGACCTGTTTTTCATAACTGAAAATTGAAATGTTTTGAACTCTCTATGTTGAGCTGCTTAAGCTGCAGGCTTGGTAGGATCGACAAAAACTCTTGTTGCGAGCTCTTTATCCATCATATAAATAGCCTGACCATTGTCGCCGATAAGCTTTAACTGATCCAAAAGAGCAATTACATTTTGTTCCTCTTCTACCTGTTCATCTATAAACCATTGCAGCATATTTGTTGTTGCGTGATCGCGCTCATCGGCAGCAGTATTATAGCAATTGTGAATTGATTCGGTAACTAAACATTCATGACGGTAAGTCTCCTCAAATGCGTCAAGAATTCCTTTCCATTCCAAAGATACACCATCGATTGCCTTTAGTTTTGCAGCACCGCCGCGAGCAATGATGTAATCAAAAATTTTAAGTGCGTGAGCCATCTCCTCCTGGTACTGAACACGCATCCAGTTAGCAAAACCTTTAAGGCCTTGAGTTTCAAACCAAGCCGACATAGAAAGGTACAAATTTGCCGACCACATCTCTTTATTCACCTGTTCGTTTAAAACTTCTTCAACTTTTTTATTAAATTTCATAACCTTATGATTTAAATTATTGATTTCAAAAATTTTATATTAAAATTCCTTACGGAACTATACTTTGCTAAAATAAGCATTTTTTTATAATTTTGGGCAGATATTATGTATTTATCGAACTAAAAAAAATTAAGTGAAACAAATCCTATCCATTGACGGCGGCGGAATTCGCGGAGTAATACCTGCCACAATAATTGCATATATAGAACAACAATTACAACATGAGCTCGGTTCAAAAGATGTAAGAATTTGCGACTTTTTCGACCTGTTTGCAGGTACATCTACAGGCGGAATCCTTGCTGCACTTTACATTACACCCGACAAAACAGGTAAACCCAAATACTCTGCAAATGAGGTTCTCGATTTTTACAGAGAGCTGGGACCAACCCTGTTCGATTTGAAGTTTTGGCAAAAAATAAGGTCGGGATTCGGTTTCTTGGGAAGCAAATATTCCGAAGAACCCCTTGAAAAGTTTGCCTCCAAAATCTTTGGAAACACCTATATGTCAGAAGTTTTAAGAGATTGTTTAATAGCATCTTATGATATGTCGAGCCGCAAAGCACACTTTTTTTCGAAATACTCCACAGGCAAATACGGAACATCTGCCGACTACACCCTTGCCGACGTCGTGCGATCGACATCTGCCGCACCAACATATTTTAAACCTGCCTACATAAAAGCGAAAGATAATTCCCTGCGCCACCTTGTAGATGGCGGTGTATTTGCAAATAATCCTGCAATGTGCGCCTATGTAGAAGCAATTAAATTGTGGAAGGGAGTGCAACCTGCCGATGAATTTATTCTTTCGCTCGGAACCGGAAAGATTGAGAGACCCTACACTTACGAAAATACAAGCCGGTACGGGTATCTGCAATGGTTATTTCCAATTCTGGATGTACTAATGTCCTCAGTTGCCGAAGTGGTCGATTTTCAGGTCAGGCAGATATTTGAGCTTGCGCAGGTTCCCCAAAACTACATACGAATGGAGCCGCAACTGATTGGTTGTTCAATACGTATGGACAACGCATCTCCCAGAAACATAAAGGCACTGGAATCTGTTGCACAGCGTTATATTGACCATAACGGAAATCAAATCGAAGAAGTTATCAAAAAATTGAAGGTTAAATAATTTAATTTCTAATTTTGTGGAGGCTGGTGATTTGTGGGGCAGGGTGATTTGTGATTAGTGACTAGTGACTGGTGGGGCAGGGTGATTGGGGACTTGGAACTTGGAGGAATATCTTTGAAGAAGAAATTTTGAATAAAGAATTTTGAATTAAATATTGAAGAAAATATAGATGATAATTGCAGTTGATTTTGACGGAACAATAGTTGAACACCGCTATCCGGAAATCGGAGCCGAAATACCGTTTGCCATTGAGACCCTTAAGCTTATGCAAACAGAGCTAAAGCATATACTTATTTTATGGACGGTAAGAGAGGGCGATCTGCTCGAAGCGGCCATTAAGTTTTGCAGAGAGAGGGGCCTCTACTTTTATGCGATTAATCAAAATGAACCAGGTTCGCGAAGTACAAATCAGCCTCGAAAATTAATGGCAGATATGTTTATCGACGACCGCAACTTCGGCGGCATTCCCGATTGGGGCTTCATTTACTCCTCATTAAAAGAGCGCCCCGAAATGTGCTTCTCTCCCGCAATCTTTCAAGAGAGCTCATTCCAGGCAGAGCAGCCCAAAAAGCGCAAAGGATTTTTTAGATAATTTTTTAGAAGCCGATAAAATTTCTTTAAAAAAAGATATGTTTTTTTAAAAAAGGGATAAGAATTCAATTAAAAAAGATAGAATTCAAATTTTAAGGATAAGATTTGAATGACAAGAATTTAATAAAGAAAATCGATAAATCAGATAATATGAAAGGAATAGTTTTGGCAGGAGGTTCAGGTACACGCCTTTACCCAATAACAAAAGGGGTCTCGAAACAGCTCCTCCCTATCTACGACAAACCGATGATTTATTATCCGGTTTCGGTTTTGATGTTAGCCGGAATCAGAGAAATTCTCATAATCTCGACGCCGGCCGATCTGCCTGCATTCAAAAGATTACTCGGAAACGGTTCCGACTACGGAGTCCATTTCGAATACGCCGAACAACCCTCACCCGACGGGCTGGCGCAAGCATTTATAATAGGTAAAGAGTTCATAGGTGAGGATACAGTTTGCCTGGTTTTGGGCGACAATATATTTTACGGTCAGTCGTTTACCTCAATGCTTAAAAAAGCAGTAGATGAGGCCGATAAATCAAATGCCACGGTATTCGGGTATTGGGTAAAAGATCCTGAACGCTACGGAGTTGCAGAATTTGATGCTGCCGACAAGGTACTCAGTATAGAGGAGAAGCCTCAAAATCCAAAATCAAATTATGCAGTGGTTGGGCTCTATTTTTACCCGAACAGCGTTGTAGATATCGCCGCATCCATAAAACCATCTGCCCGCGGTGAACTCGAAATAACCACAGTAAATCAGGAGTATCTTAAGCGAGAGAGCCTATTGGTACAAAAATTCGGACGCGGTTTTGCCTGGCTCGACACCGGAACCCACGACTCTCTCTCCGAAGCATCAACATTCGTAGAGGTTTTGGAAAAGCGGCAAGGACTCAAAATTGCCTGCCTTGAGGAGATAGCATATCGCAACGGCTGGATCGGAGCCGACACCATTACCGAACTCGCCCGCCCTATGATCAAAAATCAATACGGACAATACCTAATCTCCCTCCTCGACAAATAATTTGTCACACCAAGTACAATTTGGGCGCAAAATTTTGGGTTAGGTTTTTGCAACAGCAGGAATCTTTTGGTTGCGTTTTTCAACAATCAACAGTACGGCCTGTAAAATTTTGGGTTTTGTTTTTACAAGACTCAAGAGAAAAGTTTGTAAAATTATAAAACATGTTTTGTAACATTCACGTAATCAGTTTTATATGGTATAATGTGCCACGTGGCGTGGCACATT
>CAZOOH010000116.1:0-6542 GCA_964581375.1 uncultured Muribaculaceae bacterium | reverse complement strand
TACGAGTTCGGCAGTTTAGCAAACTGCTGGTTTCAGCCACTCACCCACCTCACCAGGATGCTGAAATTATTCTTTGTGAATAGCTTTATCTGCAAAAGGATTGCAAAGATACTAAATCTTTTTTATGCACAAAATAATTTATTGAAGCTTGAATTCTTCCATATTTACACCCTCTGCTCCTGCTGTTTTTAATAGAAAGAGGATTTTTTCGGCTTCAGTTCGTGTCAAAAATGTCCCGACAAAATAGAATATTCTGCCGTCATTTGTGGTTTTAACAATGTCCTTTTCACAGTTTTGACGTATAATATCTATGTACTCCTGAGGAAGTCCGTTTTCGTAATACCTGTCTAATGTAATTCTGTATCCTTTGTTTTTATCGCGAGTATCGGCTAAAGTTCTGGCTTGTTTAGTCGAAATTACCGATTTATTGTTGAATGCGGCTAATATTGCTCCGGGAAATCCGGTTTTTTTTATCTTTGCAAGATCCTCAAACGCAGCGTCGTATGTAGAATAGGCGCCGCAGTAATAGACATATTTCCCAGTTGAGGTGATATCTTCAAAAACAGGAGAGATACCTTTCAAAATTTTATTGTCGGCTCTGTTCGAAGATACAACCAATTGAATAGTAAAAGTTATTCCGTTTGCAATTGAATCAATAGGGTACAGTTGTGAATTTGTTTCGATTCTGAATGAATAGTTAAAAGGGAGAATTGGTTCAGAAATAACTAAATCGGGAAATTTGCCGAGATTCATTCTTGAAGGAGTGAATTTGCTATGATCGGCATTGTTTGCAATTATATTAGAAGTTTGTTGGTTGTTCAACCGCGGAGCAAGCATCCCTTTTTGAAGGAATTCCATTTCACTTTTTTGAACAGCCATATTTGCTGTTCTTAAATCCGATTGAAGGGAGATTAGTTTTAGTTCATTTTCTTCAATTTTTTTCTCTAAAAGCTTTTTGTCGGCATCGTTCGTGAGAGATTCATAGAGACTTCGGTTTGTAGAAATTGTTTTAATATTTTTATCAATTTCTGCCTGAATTTCCCTCACTTTCAAAACTTTTGCCGAATACTCATCTGCAATAGTATCCTTTATGTTTTGAACACTTTTTTCCTCTTCTTGATTTGTACTAGAATTTTGAAATGAAGAGAGAGATGCGGTTAAAAGAATTTCTGAATAATTCGAAAAGGATCTTTTAACCGGAGTTATATCTCTTTCAAGTTGGTAAACTTTTACACTGTCAGTAGATTTTAAATCTCTGTCGGAAGCCAGATATGTATATTTATTATTGTCGGTATTTACGAAAAGATAGTCGTTTTTTGGAGATGAGAAAGGGAAGCCTAGGTTTTGAGGAGTTTCCCATTGTCCGGTTTTTTTGTCGAAAGTACTTACATACAAATCATATCCACCCATTCCATATAATCCGTCCGAAGAAAAATAGAGTTGAGAGCCATCACTGCTCAAGTAAGGGAATATTTCGTTTCCTGAGGAACTTGAAAGCTCATTTATTGCAGATGGATAGCTCCATTTATTATCAGCAAGTTTTTTTATCGAAAAAAGTTTCCACTTTCCAAATTTGTTTTTACCGGAGAAAATAATCTCCTTTTCATCGCCTCTCAAGAAAACTACACTTCTCGGAGATTCGTTTGATGGCGATTTTGATAAATTTAACGGAACTTGGCTCCAAGAGTTATCAGCCATCCCTTCATAGTATAGGAAAAAGTCTCTTGACGATAATGTTATAGACCCCGAAACAATAGGTTTAATTCCAAATTCAAGCATCGAAAGACCATTTTCGCATTTGGCAATGGAAGTAAGGATGTTCTGGTTGAGGACTGAATCTTTATTTATTGTTGTGGCTTCTTTAAATAGAGAAATTGCCTCAGAAAATTTATATTCGAGACGCGCCTTTTCGGCCTTTTCTATGAGTGAGTCTAATTTACCTTGCTGTGCAAAAATAAGACTACCTGAAAACGCCAAAAAAAGAAACAATAAGATAGACTTATTCATAAATGGTTCTAAATAGGTTAACAAAAGTACGAATTTCTTTATATTTTAGGAAAAAATACTAATTTTGTGTCCTATTTTCCGTAAGTAATATCAAATTAAAACTTAATAATAAATGCAAAACAAAGGAGCCATTCGTATAGTGGCAATATTAATCGCCCTGGCCAGCTTGTACCAGCTCTCTTTTACGTGGGCAACAAGGCATCAGGAAAAAAAGGCAGTGGCTTATGCAGATGCTGCTGTCGTCAGTGAGCAAAAATCTCCGTCTTTTCAAAATGTATCAGATTTAGATAAAGCATTTTATCTAGACTCATTACATCGTCAAAAAGAGAGGTTTTTTATTGACTCAATAACCGCCGAAAAGGTATTTTTAGGATTTACTTACAAAGATATAAAAGAGAAAGAGGTGAATCTTGGTCTTGACCTTAAAGGGGGGATGAACGTTATGTTGGAAGTTAAGGTATCTGACCTTATAGTTGCTCTTTCAAATAATAATAAATCTCCGGAATTTTTGGAAGCCATGAAGTTGGCGGAGACTAACTCTCTTAATTCGAGGTCGGATTTTATTACACTATTTAGCGAAGCTTGGAATAAAGTTGCTCCTACACAAAGACTTTCTCAGGTTTTCGGTACTTTCGAAATGAGAGATAAAATCAAACCCGAAACAACTAATGAAGAGGTTATTAAGGTAATCAGAGACGAAGCAGAAAGTGCAATTTCCAATTCATTTAATGTACTTAGAAACCGTATCAAAAGGTTCGGTGTCAGCCAACCAAATATTCAAAAAATCGGAAATACAGGAAGAATTCTCGTAGAACTTCCGGGAGTTAAAGAGCCGGAACGTGTCCGTAAACTTCTCCAGGGAACAGCATCTTTGGAATTCTGGGAAACTTATGAAAACTCAGAAGTTTACAGTTATTTAGAAGAAGCTAATAAGATTATTAAAGAAATACAAGCAGCAGGAGCAATCGGAAATGTTGCTGTTGATTCTACCAAAAAGGTTACGGCAGATTCTACTAAGAAAGTTGCAGCAGCTACACAGTCAGACACACTTTTGAAAGAGATAAGTGCAGCGAAAGACAGCTTGTCGGCAAATGATGCAAATTATGCTAAGAACTTTCCTTTATTCAGCATTCTTAATCCAAGTTCTTATCAAGGACAGCTAGCTCCCGGCCCATGTGTTGGAAGAGCTCACTATAAAGATACTGCTAAAATTGGTGCATTTTTAAGACTTCCACAAGTTCAGGCAATCCTTCCGGGTGATCTTAAACTTTTGTGGACAGTCAAACCAATAGATGCCAATAATGTAATTTTTGAGATGATTGCAATTAAAGCATCAACAAGAGACGGAAAAGCTCCTCTTGACGGAGGTGTTATAACCGATGCAAATAAATCATTCTCAAATTCAGGTGGTTCTCCAGAAGTAGATATGTCAATGAATGCAGAGGGAGCAAGAATATGGGCAACTCTAACTGCTAATAATGTAGAAAGATGTATAGCAATTGTACTTGACGGAATGGTCTATTCATATCCGCGCGTTCACCAAGAGATTACCGGCGGAAGTTCAAGAATTTCGGGTAATTTCACGGTTAATGAGGCAGATGACTTGGCAAACGTTTTAAAATCTGGTAAACTACCGGCTCCGGCAAGAATTGTTCAAGAAGCCGTTGTTGGACCATCTTTGGGTAGTGAGTCAATTAATGCAGGTTTAACTTCATTTGTAATTGCATTCTTATTGGTACTTGCTTATATGATATTCTTCTATCACGGTGCAGGTGTTGCCGCAAGTGCCGCACTTATGACAAACGTTTTGTTCTTATTTGGAGCCTTAGTTTCGTTCGGCGAAGTACTTACCCTCCCCGGTATTGCCGGTATCGTGCTAACGCTTGGTATGGCGGTAGATGCGAACGTTATTATTTATGAGAGAATAAAAGAGGAACTTAGAGCAGGTAAAGGTCTTCGACTTGCAATTTCTGATGGTTACAGTAATGCATATTCTGCAATTATCGACGGTAACTTAACAACAATAATCACAGGGGTAATTCTTGCAATTTTCGGTTCGGGTCCTGTTCAGGGATTTGCTACAACTTTAGTAATCGGTATTATTACTTCATTGATTACTTCAATCTTTATAAGCCGTCTGATTTTTGAATCACGACTTGCAAAGAATAAACCAATTTCATTTGATAACAAATTGACAAGAAACTTCCTTGCTCACACTAAGATTGATTTTGTTAAGCTTAGAAAATATGCATACATCTTTTCAATTTCAGTAACTGTTATTGGACTTGCTTCAATTTTCACAAAAGGCTTCAGCTACGGTGTTGATTTTACCGGTGGTAGAACTTATGTTGTGAGATTTGATAAAGATGTTACTACTGCCGATGTTAGAAAAGCTGTATTTGACGAATTTAAAGAGAGTGTTGAGGTTAAACAATTCGGTGGTGAGAGCCAAATGAAAATTACAACTAAACATCTTATTAACAGTAATTCTCCTGAAACCGATAAAATTGTAGATTCAAAATTATATAATGCACTTAAGGGATTCTTTGCAACTCCTTTAACTTATGAACAATTTACTTCTACAACAGAAAATCCTAACGGTATTATCAGCTCTGAAAAGGTTGGTCCAACCATTGCAAACGATATTAAGAGAGATGCCGTTATTGCACTGGTGTTAGCTCTAATTGCAATCTTCCTGTATATTGCTGCCCGATTCAGAAACTGGTCATGGGGAACAGGTGGTTTAGTTGCTTTGATACACGATGCAATTTTTGTAATAAGCTTCTTCTCAATTTTCTCAGGTATTCTTCCTTTCTCATTAGATGTTGACCAGTCGTTTATTGCTGCCGTTTTAACAATTGTAGGATATTCAATCAACGATAGTGTGGTTATTTTTGACAGGATTCGTGAATATAAAGTATTACATCCTAAGAGAGCTCTTGATATAAATATTAATGAAGCTCTTAACAGTACTTTATCCAGAACGGTAAATACCGGAGGTACAACTCTAGTAGTATTGTTGGCTATAGCAATATTTGGCGGTGAAGTAATCAGAGGTTTCTCCGTAGCTTTGATAGTTGGTATACTAATTGGAACATATTCTTCAATATTTGTTGGAACCCCAATAGTTTATGATATGTTCAGAAGAAAAGAGAAAAAACTTTTAGCTCAGAAATAGTTACTAAGACTAAATAAAATGGAAAATCCGGTCTATTAGGCCGGATTTTCTTGTTTTTTACCCCAATTTTTCCAAAATTTGTATGGAACACAAAATTTACAGTTATGGAACTTCCTTTTGCCGAAGCATACAAAATTAAAATGGTCGAATATATCAGGAAAAGTTCTCCTGAAGAGAGAGAAAAATGGATTAAAGAATGCCGTTATAATCTTTTTAATCTAAAAAGTGAGCAGATATACATAGATCTGCTTACCGATTCAGGAACGGGGGCTATGAGTGATAAACAGTGGGCTGCAATTATGGAGGGTGATGAAAGCTACGCAGGATCACGGTCTTTCTTTAATTTGAAAAATACGGTTACAAGTATTACCGGGTTTAATTATTTTCTTCCGACTCACCAGGGAAGAGCTGCCGAAAATGTGCTGTTTTCGGCCTTTATAAAGGAGGGCGATATTGTTCCGGGAAATTCCCATTTTGACACCACAAAAGGTCATATAGAGTTCAGAAAAGCCACGGCAATTGATTGCTCAATTGAGGAAGCCGATAAAACAGATTTGAACTTCCCTTTCAAAGGAAATGTGGACTTAAAAAAACTGGAAGATGTTTTAAAAACATACCCGGCCGAAAAAATACCGTTTATCATTATTACAATTACGAATAATACTGTTGGCGGACAACCTGTTTCATTAAATAATATTAAAGCTGTTTACGCTTTGGCAAAAAGATATGGTGGTATTAAGATATTGTTTGATAGTGCTCGTTTTGCCGAAAACGCTTATTTTATAAAAAAACGAGAAGAGGGATACGCTAAAAGGCCAATTATAGATATCTGCAATGAGATGTTTCGTTTTGGCGACTTTATGACAATGTCCTCAAAAAAAGACGGTAATGTAAACATTGGTGGTTTTATTGCTTTCAGGCATGAAGAGGATCAAAAAATGTGTCAAAAATTCAACATTTTGTTTGAAGGATACAATACTTACGGAGGAATGGCCGGAAGGGATATGAATGCTTTGGCGGTAGGACTTAAGGAGGGAATAGAGATTGATTATCTGGAAACCAGGATAAAACAGGTTGAGTACCTCGCATCTAAACTTGATGAATATAAAATTCCTTATCAAAGACCGGCAGGAGGACATGGTATTTTTATAGATGCAAAAAAGTTTCTCCCACATATTCCTGTTGAGGATCTTGTTGCACAAACTCTTGCAATTGAACTATATATTGAAGCCGGAATAAGAGGGGTAGAGGTAGGAACACTTTTAGCCGACAGAGATCCGGTTACAAAAGAGAATCGTTATCCTGAACTTGAATTTTTGCGTCTTGCTATTCCTCGAAGGGTTTATACAATAAGCCA
>CAZOOH010000115.1:0-6560 GCA_964581375.1 uncultured Muribaculaceae bacterium | reverse complement strand
CGGTTTTTGATCATATACGTTCCAGTTATTTCTGAACCCCTCTTTTGTAGCTCTGGTTACTGTCTCAGCATCATTATTATTCAATCTGCTTCCCACAAAAGATTTTATAGATCTTACTCCGTTGTCGAAACCTAAAAAATCGGTAGGCGACGATGTATTGTAAAAGTGGTTATGAAAATGGGTAGAAGAGTTAAGATTCATTCCATAGTTAATACTCATTTCATTCTCTTCGGGCATACTCTTGGTTGTAATCTTGACGAATCCGCCGGCAAAATCGGATGGAAGTTCGGCAGATGGCGATTTTACAATCATTATACTTTCAATTTGAGAACCCGGTATCATATCGAAGGAGAATGATCTGGAGTCCGCTTCGGTACCCGGAACCGATGCATTGTTTACCCAAACATTATTGTATCTGCTCGCAAGTCCACGGACCATAATATACCGGTCATTAATTACCGAAACACCCGGAATCCTTTTTACTACTTCAGCTGCACTCCTGTCTTGTGATTTGGAAATTGTACGCGAAGAGATACCGCTCACAACCGCATCTGCCTGCCTTGAAGCCTGAATAACTGCAAGTTCGGAATTCATTCTCTTTACCGATGTTACAACTACCTCATTTAGAAGATTTACATCTTCTTCAATAACAACATTTAATTCGTTTAATCCCGATTTTAAAATAACATCAGTAATTTCGACGCTTTTATAGGATAGAGCCGACACTTTTACTTTGTAACTCCCGGGTGTAAGAAAATCAATTTTGAAATTACCGTCAGAGTTTGCGGCTGATCCCTTTTTAAGACTTTCAATAATTAATGCGGCACCAGGTACTCCCATACCACTTGATTTGTCGATTATTTGACCTTTCAATGAAGCCGTCGTTTGACCTGCAATAGTTGTGGAGATTATTAATGAGAACATTATAATTCCAACAGAAAATTTGATTACTCTAAACACCTGATTTAACTTTTAAAATTCGATGACAAAAGTATCGTTGCCCTGTTAAGCCTTGAATAAGGAGTGATTAAGAATTTGTAAAAAACCTATTAAGAAGATATTAAGAAAAAATGGCAAAGATTGAATTCTTTTGTGTAAGTTTAAATCTGCTTACATTTGTGTCATGAAAAGAATTCTTGTTGTTGACGATGAAGAGGATTTGTGCGAAATCCTAAGCTTTAACCTCAAAGGTGCAAACTATGAGGTCGATGTTGCAAACTCGGCAGAGGAGGCTTTCGTTAAGCTGCGCAACAAATATGACCTGTTGCTTTTGGATGTCATGATGAATGGCATTTCCGGTTTCAAATTTGCCGAACTGTTGCGTAACGACTATAAAAACGATGTCCCTATTATATTTATAACTGCCCGCGATTCGGAATTAGATAAACTCAGCGGCTTTAAAATTGGTGCAGATGATTACATTACAAAACCTTTTTCTATAAAAGAGGTGTTGGCAAGGGTTTCGGCGGTTTTATACCGGAGTAAAGAGCGGGTCTCAATTGAACTCGAAAATTATAAGAAAGAGCAAGAGATTATAAAAAACGAACAACTTGCAAAAGAGGAGAAGGTTTCTGATCAAATAATTATCATTGACACCCTTACCATAAATAACCATACAAAATCGGCATTTATAAATAAGGAGAATCTTAAACTTACAAAAAAGGAGTTTGAGATTTTGTACGTCTTGATTTCCAACCAAAATAAAGTACTTACAAGAACTGAAATTTTCGATTTGGTATGGCGAAAAGAGGCATATGTTTTAGAGCGGACAGTAGATGTGCATATTGCCAGATTAAGAAAAAAACTGGAAGTTTACGGCAGATTTATTACCAACAAGTTTGGCTACGGCTATTGTTTTGAACAAGATGAAATTAACTAAAATTTTATACGGATTTTTCATAGTTATCTCCATTACTATATTGGGGTTTGTTGTAAAACATATAATTCATACCGACGCAATTCTCAATATAAAATCGAATATCTATCTTTTTGCAAGTGCCGCCTTGCTTTTAGTTGTAATAATTCTCCTGATAGTACTTACAATCAGGACAGAATCATTCTATAACTCATTGAAAGAGTTCACAAATATGCTTCACAGCGGCAAGGGCAACTACAGCGAAATCAATTTCCCAAAAAATAAATTCGGGGAAATTGGCGAAGATATTATTCATATTTTCGTTAATCTTAAGAGTGCCGAAAAGTACAAACAGGAGCTTACTCACAATATTGCCCATGAACTAAAAACTCCCGTAACAAGTATCAGGGGATATTTGGAGACTCTTATCCAGCAGCCCGATATAGATTCTAAAACCAGAGAGTTCTTTTTAGAAAGAGCCTATAATCAATGTATAAGATTATCTGCACTAATATCGGATATCTCTGTTTTAAACAATATCGAAGAGGCAGGTAAAACATTTGAAACTGAACCGGTTAATATAAAGAGATGCCTCAGAGAAATTGAAAGTGACCTCTCTCTCAAGCTGGCCGAAAAAAATATTAAGTTTGAAGAGAATATTGGTGAGTTCCTGACAATTTACGGAAACTCATTCCTCATTTATGCACTTTTTAAAAACCTTATAGACAACTCAGTTGAACACGGGGGCGAGAATATTACAATTCATATAGAAGCGAAAGAGAGTGACGGAATAACTACACACTTTACTTATTATGATACAGGAGTGGGAGTCTCCGAGAAACATTTGGCGAGAATATTCGAAAGATTTTACAGAATTGATGAGGGACGGAACCGTAAAAGAGGAGGTTCGGGATTGGGTCTTGCGATTGTAAAGCACACACTTTTAATGCATAACGGCAAAATCACAGCCTCAAACAGAGTGGGAGGAGGGCTTCAATTCGATTTTACAATCTCTTCAAAAACTCTCTCTAGTGAAGATTCACACCAATCAGGTGCATAAACTCCTCTCTGGTTCTCAAATCTTTTAAGAAGGCTCCGGTAAATGCAGATGTTGTAGTTACAGAGTTTTGCTTCTGTACTCCCCTTATTTGCATACACATGTGCGAAGCTTCGATAACAACGGCAACTCCGAGAGGATTCAATGTGTCCTGAATACAATCTCTGATTTGTACCGTAAGCCTCTCCTGCACCTGAAGACGACGGGCAAATGCTTCTACTACTCTTGCAATTTTACTCAAACCTGTAATATAACCGTTAGGAATGTATGCAACATGTGCTTTTCCGTAGAACGGCAACATGTGATGTTCACAAAGCGAGTACAGTTCAATATCCTTAACCAAAACTATTTGTTGGTACTCCTCTTTAAACCTTGCAGAATTCAGTATTGCAGCAGGATCGCTTTCGTAACCCTGTGTAAGAAATTGAATCGAACGGGCTACCCTTACCGGGGTCATTTGAACACCCTCTCTTTCGGGATTTTCACCTATAAGCCTGAGAATCTCTTTATAGTGTTTCGCCAACTCTTGAGTGGTCTTTTCGTCGTACTGCTCTATTTTTGTATATGCCATAATATTCACTAATTTCGTGGCAAAATTACAAAAAATTGTATTTCAAATGAAAAGAGTTTTGATTACAGCTGCCGAAGAGGAAGAATTGATATGTGCGAAACAGGCCCTCAACTCATTGGAAAAATTTGAACAAGAAGAGCTGGAAGTTGAGTTCATGCTTAGCGGAATAGGTACAACAAGTACGAGTTATCGACTTACCAAAATATTAAACACACCCGAAAAACAGTTTGATTTTGCAATTAACATAGGAATTGCGGGCAGTTTTTCTCATGAGTTTCCAATTGGAATGGTTTCCAGAATAGAAAAGGAGTTTTTTGGGGATCTTGGTTTTGAAACATTTAGCGGATTCCAGACACTGTTTGACTATCAGATACTTGACGCCAATACCTTCCCATACAAAAACGGAGCGCTAATTGCACCCGAACTCCCATCTGCAATAGAAGATGTACTTTCCAATTATAAGAAGGGTGTAGGTGTAACCGTTCAGACAGTTAGCGGATTCCCTGAAAAGACTCAACGTCTTATTGCCGGTTTCTCACCTCAAATCGAGAGCATGGAGGGGGCGGCCTTTTTTTACGTTTGTCTTTTGGAAAAAATACCATTTGTGGAACTCCGTTCCGTTTCAAACGAAGTTGGCGAGAGAGACAGGGCAAAATGGAACATTCCGGCCGCCCTTAAATCGCTTAAAGAAGCAACATCACAATTACTGAAATCAATCCCACAGACCGATTTCAAATGAAACTGACACTTGCATACTCACCCTGCCCAAACGACACATTCGCATTCCATGCAATGGTGCACGGGCTGGTAAATACACACGGACTTGAGTTTGACGTCAAACTTGCCGATGTTGAACAACTGAACAAGGCTGCTCAAAACGAAGAGTACGACATTTGTAAAATGAGTTACGGAGCCTATTTTGGCCTGTGCGACAAATACGTAATGCTCCGCAGCGGCAGTGCGCTCGGCTTCAACAACGGCCCGCTGCTGGTTAACAATTCGAACACAACCCCTTCGCCCCAAGAACTTGCAGAATACAAAATAGCAATCCCCGGAGAGCATACCACTGCCGCCCTATTACTAAAAATTGCATACCCGCAGTGTAAAAACATCACACCCGTTTTGTTTTCTGACATAGAAGAGGCAGTGTTAAGCGGAGAGTTCGATGCAGGTCTGCTTATACACGAAGGACGCTTCACATATCAGAAAAAAGGCCTGCATCTGATTAAAGATTTGGGAAACTACTGGCAGGAGACAACCGCTCTTCCAATTCCATTGGGAGGCATAGCAATAAGAAGGGAACTCTTACCCCATGCAAAACAAATCAACGATACATTACTCTCAAGTATTGTTTTTGCATTTGAAAATCCCGATAACTCTGCATCATACATCAGTCAATTTGCTCAGGAGATGGATCAGGAGGTTCAGAAGAGCCACATTGAACTATATGTTAATGAATTTACAAAAGATATTGGAAGGTTGGGAGTTGAAGCTGTAAATACACTCTATGAGAAAGCTTTAATGACCGATTTTGAAATAAAAAAGATTACGAATCTGTTTATTTATTAGATTTGTACTCCTTTTAAAACGGAGATTTTCTTTTATGGACGAAATTATTAAAATTCAGGGCATTAAGAAATACTACAAAGTCGGCAACCAGGAGGTTAAAGCACTTGACGGAGTTGATCTTACAATCTACAAAAACGAATATGTCGCAATAATGGGTCCTTCGGGCTCCGGAAAGTCCACGATGATGAACATTCTGGGTTGTTTGGACAGCCCAACCGACGGTTCGTACATCCTTAACGGAACCGATGTAAGTAAGATGAATGACAATGATTTGGCAGTTGTAAGAAACAAAGAGATAGGGTTCATTTTCCAATCATTCAATCTTCTACCGAGATACACGGCTCAGGACAACGTTGCATTACCGCTGATTTATTCAGGAGAGTCACGTAAAAACAGGGATCTTCGAGCAATTGAAGCGCTCAAAAGTGTAGATTTAGGCGACAGAATGCATCACAAACCAAATGAACTGTCAGGAGGCCAAAGACAAAGAGTAGCTGTTGCAAGAGCTCTTATTAATAAACCCTCAATAATTTTGGCCGACGAGCCAACCGGTAATCTCGATTCAAAGACTTCCGTAGATATCATGAAACTCTTCGATGAAATTCACAGTCAGGGTAATACAATCATTGTTGTTACCCACGAAGAGGATATTGCCCGTCACGCCAAAAGGATAATCAGGCTGCGAGACGGTATGATTGAGTCCGATGCACTCCACCACAACTCTTAAATTTAAAATTCATGAACATATATACTAAAACCGGCGATAAAGGAACAACTTCGCTTGTAGGTGGTACCCGGGTAAGCAAGAATCACCCCAGGGTAGAAGCCTACGGAAATGTAGATGAACTGATTTCATTCATCGGCTTGTTAAAAGCACAATCGGCCGAAAACGATTTCGGAGTTGACTTCAGACGAATTCAAAGTACGCTAATGCTTGTTGCCGCACATCTGGCCAGCAATAATCACACATCTGCCGTAAAGGATTTAAACGAAAATGAAATTGTGTTTCTGGAAAAAGAAATCGACAAGATGCAAGCTCAACTTCCTCTGCAAACCGCTTTCATAATTCCCGGAGGAACAAAAGCCTCTTCTCTTTGTCACGTATGCCGTACCGTTTGTCGCCGGGCGGAGCGGTCGGCAATTGCAATCGAAAATGACGATTATATTGCAATCGATATAAAATATTTGAACCGTTTGTCGGATTATCTGTTTGTATTGGCAAGGTTTATATCAATAAAATCCGGCGTTGCCGACGATTTTTGGATACAATAGAATCTATATAAAAAAAATTATATATCTTCGCAATCACACTTTTATTATTAAGTACTTAATTATTAATTATTTATACAGAATATGTACTGGACACTTGAATTAGCTTCAAAGCTCGAAGATGCACCTTGGCCTGCATCAAAAGATGAGCTTATTGATTATGCAACCAGATCCGGAGCTCCTATGGAGGTCATTGAGAATCTCGAAGATTTGGAAGATGACGGTGAGGTTTACGATAG
>CAZOOH010000114.1:0-6602 GCA_964581375.1 uncultured Muribaculaceae bacterium | reverse complement strand
GCAAGAGCCATAACTGTTGTGATGTTATCGACTCCTTCTGTGTCAAAAGCTAAATCATTGCCCTCTGTTATAAATGAAATTTGATTTTTCAAATCGTTCATTCTGTTGTTCACAGGGGTAGCGGACAACATGAGCAATTTTGTTTTGACACCTTTACGGATAATCTCATTCATGAGGCGGGCATATCTGGTTTTCTCGCCTTTGTGTGGATTGTTGTTGCGGAAATTATGTGACTCGTCAATTACTACCAAATCGTAGTTTGCCCAATTGATGGTTTTAAGATTTATGGTTCCGGATAAACCTCTGTCTCTGGTTAGATCGGTGTGGTGCAAAACATCATAATTAAAACGGTCTTCCAGAAAAATGTTTCTTCTGTCGTTTTGTGTATAAACTGTCCAGTTTTCTCTTAATTTTTTAGGACATAATACTAAAACTCTGTCATTGCGGAGTTCATAATATTTAATAATAGCAAGGGCTTCAAATGTTTTACCCAAACCAACGCTGTCTGCAATTATGCAACCTCCATATCTCTCAATTTTCTCGATGGCTCCCATGACTCCATCCTTCTGAAACTTGTACAACTTTTGCCAGATTCTCCTGTCCTTAAAACCAGTTCTTGTTTTTATTAACCTGTCATTGTCAAAGTCCTTTAACGATTCGTTAAAAACATGATGAAGTGTGTAATAGTAGAGGAAATCCGGAGAATAATCCCTGTAACCAAGTTCAAGCGAACTGAGCATATATTGCTTAATATCTTTTGACATTACAGGATTATTCCAGACTTGTGAGAACAAATTTTTGAACTGGTCAACTGCATGTAATTCGGTTTGCAAAATATTGCAATGGATATTATCCGATGCTACGTATCCCAACGTAGTTGCCGTAAAATCACTAAGATTCATATTAACGGCAATATTATTACTGTCGTTATTTTCTAAAACCAGCATTTTCATTCCAAATGAGTTTGGAATAATCAATGTAGAAATTCTGGCTTTTTTCTTAAGCCAAGCTGCACACTCTTCCGAGGCGTTTCTTAGTAATAATTGATTTTGGAGCTCTTGCTCGGAATTGTCCCCAAAAAGCAAAACAGAATTCCGGAGAGACACTCC
Organism: uncultured Muribaculaceae bacterium; assembly: GCA_964581375.1. Taxonomy (GTDB): domain Bacteria; phylum Bacteroidota; class Bacteroidia; order Bacteroidales; family UBA932; genus JAFIHK01. The sequence continues at coordinate 5,493 of CAZOOH010000114.1, read as the reverse complement.
AACCGGAGAGTTTTGTACAGGGTCCGTCAGCAAAAGAATTTCGACCTCTTTAATGTCCTTTAGCTTATCCTTTAGAAATAAGAAGGCATAAATGCTAAAATACCCGGTGCTGAGAAACATTGATGTTTCAGAAGATGTTCTCTTTTTGATTTCATCACCTAAAAGACGCCCTTGTTTATTGTCAATTATCTCCATGCATCAATTTTTCTTAGAGGAATTAACGTTACTAACAAGCAGGTCTTTAACATCTACCTGGAGCAGATTGGCTACTTGATACAGAACTTCCAAAGAGGGTTGTCTTCTATTACAGGCATAGGCATTTACAATACTAAAGCTCTTTCCTAGTTTTTCCGCAAGCCACATTTGCTTAATTCCTTTTGCATCTAATACCTCTTTTATCCTGTTCATAAGATTATTGCATAGCATTATATTTCACAAATATATAAAATATAATGCTATGCTGATCTAAAAAATAGTATTGATAATTATTTTGTTTTATTGTATACTATATTGATAATTAAGCCTTCGTAAAATAATATTTCTTCGATGTCGCTTTCAGAAAATGTTAATCCTGAGATCTTAGTTTCAAGAAACTTAAGCATATCTCTTCCTCTTTCGGAGATTTTGTCAATTGACCATTTTTCGTGTCTACTTACATCGATTTCATTGTAAGATCCTGTTCTAAAACGTTCTTTCTTTTCTTTCCAACTTTTATTGCCAAGAGACGAATTTTTACCATTCTTTAATATTGTTAAATTTCCAAGTGTATTTATAATAACTTTTCTAGCTTGCTCATATTTACCTTCATCCAGACCATTTGTGACGAAATTTACTTCGTCTTTCCAATGATCCCAAAAATCTTGAGGTATGATGTGTTCAATACTAGTCTCATTAAAGTCGTCTATAGTCACTTTATCATTGGTTTCTTTGGCTAGTTGTTTCAAATATTCTTCATATTCAAATAAAAAGTATTTTAAATTTCCCCATCTGTGAAATCCTTTTGCACCTCTTTCATATGTAAACAAAAACTTAAAAGATTGAATGATGTTAGAAATAACAATTGGCATGTTTATTAGCTCAATTTGTTTATTATTTATTCCTTCGATGTCATCTTCTCCATTATATATATCTCTTGCCCATGAAGCTAATGTTCTTTCGTCCATAATGCCAATTCCTGGAATCCGATTCCTGAATAGTATTTTCTCCAGATTTTCAAATGTTTTATGAATTAATAACTTATCAGTTGTTTTCAGTAAAACTGCAGAGAGAAATATTTTTATTTCCTTACTGCTATTCTGCGTTAGAATGCGCTTTATCAATTTATAATCTGAATTATGAATTTTGTACCATATAGGTGCTAATTCCGATAATCGGATTATGTAATCCTCAATTTTTCTAAAACTTATTGGTTCTTCTTTTTCGCCACTCTCATCTAAATCATATTTTTCAGGTTTATTACAAAACATTTGGAAAATTTTTTCCTCAGCAGATTTCTCTGAAAATGTAGATTCTTTTGGCTTTCTATACATAGAGAGATGTGCTGACAAAAAAACATCTTCATCAAGTATGAAATCTGGATTTTGCGCCAAACAAGTATAAATTTTGCCCCAAGCATCATTAATTTTACTTCTTAATTCCCTTTTAGCTTCTTGTGGATTATTTAGTTTTTCGTTTAAGTAGATTAATCTATTTTTTAATTTTTCAAGTGTTGATAAAAGCTTACCCCTGTTATTCATTGTTTCAAAGACAGCTTGGACATCCAAATCTTTTTCTATTGTTCTTATGTCAAACTGAAGAGATGTAGATATTTTCTTGAATAATTCTGTTTTCTCTTTATCAGTTAGAGTTTCAATCTTTTCCTTAAAGAATTTTTTTGCAAACGCAAGATTTTTAGTGTAGTGGTTTAAGTATCCAGAAGGGAGTACTACTTTATTGTCTTCAAAAATTGAATGAAGGAAATAATTATAATTTTGGTTTTTTGGATCGTAACTAAATTTATAAACTTTACTTTCTCCAGTCATATTTGATTCATAAACAAAAGTTTCAAGTAATTTTTCCTTTTTCTTTTCTGCATAACCTATATCTGTAGCCTTGAGCAGTTCATACAGTAAAATACTAATTGTGGTTAATCTCTGCTGTCCGTCCACGACATTAAAAAATTTTACACCTGAGATCCAGTTTTCAGTTTCTGTAGGACATGTTTCCTCTAAATATATTGTTCCTGTGTAATGTTTCTTTAGTTGACCATCAATCTCTGGGATTTCATCTAAATCATCCCAAAGTTCATTTAATTGTTTTTCTATCCATGCATATCCTCTTTGATAGTCTGGGATACGAAAAACTCGGGTATTAAAAAGATCTGTTAAATTAATAGCTGACATAATTTGAAGTTTTTTTTATTTTTTAAACATCGATAAAATTAGAATTTAATTATCTCTTCTCCAAGCTTTGTGTTGTTTAAAGTTTAGAAAATCAATTAAATAACAATAATGTATCGCTTGTTGCCAAGCTAGGATGAAATTTTTCTTCACTTGTATTTCTCCCACATCTTCCTAACACTCTCCTTCACCATCTCACGCAGCTCAGCAGGTTCGAGGACTTCAATGGTGTCGCCCAGGGAGAGGAGTTGCTGACAGAGGTCGAAGGTGGGGCAGAGGGTAAGCTCAAAGATGGAGAATTCGTCTCCTCTTTCAATCTCTTGCTGTGATTCGTGGAGGGGCAGGTTTCTAAGGTAATGGCTTTGGAATGTGGTTGCCTTTATGAGGGTCCGCTTTGCTTTGTGCTCATTCTCGCGGATAATTCCATAGCTCTCTTTAAAGTACTCGCCGGGGTCGAATTTGCGGGGGTATGTGAATTTAGTTTCGGTAACTTCTGCGCTTTGGATCCTGTCTAATGCATATGTGCGCAACTCCTTTTTTTCAGTGTCTCGGCCAATCAGATACCAGCGCTGACGGAACAGTCTCAGAAAGTATGGCTCAATTTGAATCTCTGATGGTTCGGGAGAGTAGTAAGGCTGATACCTCACTTTCAGCATTAGCCCTTTGCGGATTGCGGTGGTTATCGGCTCCAGGTATTCAAAACCGGATGGGATGTTCTCAAAAATTATCCTTTGCTTGAGATCAATACTTTCATTCAGGAGATTGTTCAGCGAAAAACTGTTGAGCAGCCACATCTTCAGCTTACTTCCATACAAACCTTCTGAGTCTTCTATGTAGTAGGAGTTAGTGCTTTTCTCGCACTCAATATTGATGTCAAACATATCTTCTATTTCGCGGCGGTGATTGTGGAATGTCCTAAGGGGAATCTCAGTTCTCTCTTTGTCGCCTGTCAGCCACTTTTCGTTTATATCTGCAAAAGTGATTTTTCCGCTTCTGTTGATTGTATCAACCAACCAGATGAGATTGTTAATCTTATTTTTAGCCATCTTTTTCTCTTAGTTTAATTAGGCTGATTCATTTTTCTGCAAAGAAACCGGAGTACTATGCTAAAAAATGGCATAGTAAAGCTAAATCTTTGCATTGAAAATTCAAAATCAATGAGCTATGAGTAACTCAGAAAATAATCAGGAGCAGCCGGGTTTGTTGTGGCATATGGAGCAGATTGTCTATGCTGCACAGGATTGTATGCTTAAACCTGAATTCTTTGAAAACAATAGGCATCATTTTGATTCTGTATCCCAAATTCTTCAGATCAGTAACTTTCAGGTTTTGTTGTTATCTCTGATAATTAATCAGTTCGATTCAGAGCAAATTAAGCCCGATGAAATTGCATCTTACCTGTCGTGTAAAAAAATCAGCCTTCTTAGCCATTCCGGCGATTTTGATGAATTGGAGAGGCTAAAACTTATCTGCTGTAGCAGGAAGGATAACACTATATCTTACCGTGTTCCAAAAGAAGTTTTGCAAGCGATAAAACAGAACCAAAAATTTGAACCTCCTGAATTGAAAAAATCCTCCGTTCAGGAAGTTTTCAAAGCTTTAAATGTAATTTTTACTCTCAGGCTAAATGGAGAGTTGAGTTATAACTTAATGGTTATTGATCTGAATGACCTGATAGATTATAATCATGAGTTTACATTTTGTGAAAATGTTCGCAAGTATAAAGATCTGGATTGTAATTATACAATACTTCTCTACTTCTGCCATTTGTTTATAAACAATAATGACGATTATGTCGGGTTTCACGATTTTAAAGGAGTTGTGGATAATATGTTTGATTTGAACATTCTGACTTCATCCTTTAAGTTCAAAACAAACACTCTTTTTGCAAATAGTCTGGTAGAGAATGTTTTTGATGCCGGTTTTGAGGACAGATTCTTTTATCATTTGACTGATAAATGTAAAGCTGAGCTGTTTTCTGAATTTAATCTTGCTGTAAGCGATAAAACCAGGGATAATAATTTTATTGAACACTCATCCATCACTTTGAAAAATCTCATATTTAATGAGCGGGAGAGTGAACAGATAGCAACACTTACTTCATTGCTCATGCCCGATAGTTTTCTTAATATTCAGATCCGCCTGGCAGAGAATAACTTCAGAAAGGGTTTTGCCTCCCTCTTTTATGGTCCTCCCGGAACCGGCAAAACGGAAAGTGTATATCAGATAGCCCGTTCAACAGGGCGGGATATCTTTATGGTTGATATAAGCCAGGTTAAAAGTATGTGGTTTGGGGAGAGTGAAAAGAAAATCAAAGGAATATTTACAAAATATAAATCATTGGTTAAAAAGTGTGATGTAGTTCCAATTTTACTTTTTAATGAGGCCGATGCTGTTATCGGTAAGAGGAAGGACCTCTATAGCAGCTCAGTTGCCCAGACAGAAAATGCAGTCCAGAACATCATACTGCAGGAGATGGAAGACCTCGACGGCATTATGATTGCGACAACCAATCTCACCCAAAACCTTGACAATGCCTTTGACCGCCGCTTCCTCTATAAAATTGAATTTGATAAACCCTCTGAATATGCGAAAACAGAGATTTGGAAAATTATGATGCCATCTATTTGCGAATCAGATGCCGCATACCTCTCCAGACAATTTGAGTTCAGTGGTGGCCAAATTGAGAACATTGCCAGAAAATGTCTGGTTGACACCATTCTCACAGGTGCAAAACCAACTATTGAAGTTATTACAGAGATTTGCCGAAATGAAAAACTGGAAAAGGGAAGCTTAAGGAGGCAAATAGGATTTGGCAGATAAAACAATCAAACAATCTCGCAGGTAGTCTCCTCCTCCTCACGTCTCACGCCTCAGAGGAAAAGTGTCAAGACTCACACAATCAGCCTATTATGGGTTTTAGTAATATTTGATATGTGCCACAATATCAACAATTTGACACTTTTCCTCTGAGGAAAGAGCGCACGCGCAACCCCACGCTAAATTTTGTTTTTCTAGATTTTATTTTTACCTTAGCATCGTAAACGATATAATCTAGCACGATAAAATGACAAATAAAAGTTTTTATGATTTTGAAGTGGTTACGATTCAGGAG
>CAZOOH010000113.1:0-6703 GCA_964581375.1 uncultured Muribaculaceae bacterium | reverse complement strand
GTGACTATAATTAAAAGAATAATCAGAAATAATCAATCCTCTGATATGAATTTTTTCTGATTCGTAGTTAGTAGATAATCCATCAATAAACTGATCATCAGGTACTCCGTAATTTCCAATTAATGGAAATGTGATACATAAAATTTGTCCCGAATAGGAGGGATCTGTTAAACTCTCAGGGTAACCAACCATAGCTGTATTAAAAACGACCTCACCATCAATGGCTTGGTCGTATCCAAAAGCAAATCCTTTAAATTGGTCTCCGTTGTCGAGAATTAGAGTAGAATTGGTTTTCTCTTGCATTAAGGTTGCTGTATTATCATTTTATTATAACACGGCAAAATTAATAAAATTTACATACTTCTAGAAAAAATACTCCATAACTCACTTTTTAGCTCTTGCCAACGGCGAATGGTGGCAGATGCAAAATCGTTAGTATAGTTAGTTACAAGCTCTTTTGCTTCTTTATTCTTACCTTCTTTTACTAAAGATACAACTTTGTTCTCGAGTTGAGCGGCATTTTCAAACATTAAATTCTCGAAATGAGCTATTTGCGGTTCTAAAATTTTGCGGGTTTTATCCCAGTTAATTGTTGCTATTCTGTTAGTTTCTCGGAAAGCCCAAACTGCAGCATCAGTCCGATAACGATGCTGACCGCATACAGAGAAGCTTTGAGGTAGCCCCAAATTACCTGAGTAAATAGGTATTCTTGGAGTTTGAGCAGGATTATCAAATGCAAAATATGCAACACCGCCTACTTCATCCGGCAACCAGTCTCTGAGTTGAATGATATGTGAATAAGAACATTGAATAACAGCGATAGTCCTCCATCTTTCAGTTACACCCGGTTTAATTTGGTTTAACAAACTTCTCATATCGTTTGTCATAAAATTTGAAATTGGTTTAACATTCTCTTTATAATCATTATTATTCTTGTCTTTCCGTGTAACTTCAAAACTAAGGTTCTTAGTTTGATCATATTCTGTACCCTCGTATGTTTGACGATATAGTGCCAATATTTCATTGATTGATACCTTTTTATCCGGCTTTACTGAAAAAGGTAACTCTTCAAGATCCATTTTTAGATTTAACGAAGGAGCGACAGCATTAAGTACAAATAACTCTCTAATTGAGAAAGGTTTACTTCCGGAAACAATTTTCCAGAATTTAAAAGGTTCAACACCGTCCCATAGACCTAGCTCTTTTACTCTGTTTTTAATATCTGCAGAGTACATAAACATATCTTTATTATTAAAATCAACCAAAGATATTCTCGGAATATTTGCAGATATACCGACATGATCATCCGGAATTCGTGCCGCTACCCAAATTGCGCCTGTTTTACCGGCTCCTGCTCCAAATATTTCAAGTTGCCATACTTCATGTTTGTCGGCAATTGTAATACACTCACCTGAATCTCCGTATCCATATTGTTCTGTAAGTTCACCTATTAATTTAATTGCATCCCTGGCTGTTGTACAACGTTGTAGAACAATTCGTTCTAATTCTTCGATTAAAAATAATCCACTGTTATTTTCAAGAATTTTTTTACCGGTAATTGTTGTTTCACCAATTGCCAATTGTTTTTCATTCATACACGGATAAGCTACATTTAAATAGGCAAAGGTCTCTTTTACAGCAGGTATTCTACCTTTCTCAACAAGATTTCTCTTATCTGAAGCCTCCTCCGTATGCAATAATCCCCAATAAACAGGTTCAGTATCACCAATCTGGAATTGTTTTCTTTGTTCAAAAGTGAGCCATGTACGGTAGTTTGAATCACAAGTATGAGCAGTCATAACAGAACCATCTGTACTTGCTTTTTTGCCAACCATTATCGAAGTACAACTTTCTGTGTAATCACTGTCATCCGGATCAATAAACGGATTACGAGGCTGACTGTTAGACACAATTGATAGCATCGTAAGTGATGCAAGAAATAGGTACCTTTTTAGATTCATATAAATAAGTTTTGAGGTTTCTAGTTTTAGTTTATTTGTTGTTAATATCGTCTTCAATTAATTTTAATAAAACATCAATCGCTTCATCTTCAGGTATTGAACGAAAGACAGGGGTTTTGCCTCTATAAATACTTACTTTTCCTCTGCCTTCGCCTACATAACCGTAATCTGCATCTGCCATTTCACCGGGACCATTTACAACACAGCCCATTACAGCAATATTAAGTCCTTTTAAATGTGATGTTCTACGTTTTACTTCTTCAAAAACCTTTTCTAAATTGAAAAGCGTCCTTCCACACCCGGGGCATGCAATATATTCAGGTCTAAAAAACTTTCTTCTGGAAGCTTGAAGTAACATTTCCTTTAATTCAGTTAATTTTTTTAGAGAGAAAAGGTCTTTATCGGTACAATTTATGGTAAAATCATCAATTTTTCTTGTCAATAAAAGAGGACCAACAAGGCATGCAGAACTAATAATCAAATCTTCCCAATCTGTAACATTAAAAACATAGTTGTTACTTTTAGTTTCTTTGTAGTTTTTTGAAGTAAAAAAGTCAATAATTTTCCTTCCTACCTGAATTTCATTTACGGGATTTTCAGTAAGCGAAACCCTTATGGTACTGCCAATTCCGTCTTTTAAAAGAGTAGAAATACCTACGGCAGATTTAATTCTCCCTTCATCTGAATTACCTGCCTCAGTAACACCCAAGTGAAAGGGGTAAATTATCCCTTTTTTTGCCATTTCTGAGTACAATAAATGGTATGCTTCCGACATAACAACTGTGTTACTTGCCTTCATAGAAACTACAATTTGGTCAAATTCCAACTCTTCGGAGTATTCAATCCATTCTTCTGCCGATTTCATCATGCCAAAAGGAGAGTTTCCATACTTTTCTACGATTCTGGGATCTAAAGAACCGTGATTTACTCCAATTCTTATTGCTGTGTGGTTTTTTTTGCAGATTTCTATAAGTTTTGCATATTTTTCTTTAGCAATTACAGGGTCTTTCGAAAAATTACCTGGATTGATTCTTACTTTATCGGCAACTTTTGCAGCCTCAAAAGCAACTTCAGGCGAAAAATGAATATCTGCAACAAGAGGTGTGTTAATTCCGCACTTTAGCAGTTCTGACTTTATTATTTTAAGCGCTTCAACTTCTTTAATTCCTTGGGTTGTTAGCCTGATAATATCTGCACCTGCTGTAACGAGTTCTTTACATTGTTTAACTGAAACTTCTATGTCTGATGTTGGAGTATTACACATTGACTGCACAGCAATAGGATTGTCACCACCTATCAGAACTTTACCAATTTTTACGATTACCGCTCTCATTTGCTAAACAGATTAAAGTAAACTGCCACACTTAAAAGCAGTTGGCGTGGATGTGAGTAATACCTTTTTGTGTCGCTCACTTTTGCCGGATCATACATATATGCAAGTGAATGATGATAATTGGCCTCAAAATGAATTTCAATAGGTTTCATAACAAACCCTAAACCTCCTCCGCCTAAAAAACCATAATCATATCGATAGTCGGTTGCCTCAAACCCATTTGACTTTGATGTTCTATATCCAACAAATGCTCCGGCATTCATTAGTAAACGCATTTTCCAAAAATCGATGTGGAACTTACTAGTAAAAGGAACCTCTATTGCTTTTGTGATTATTCTTTCTCCATTAAGTGTATATCCTTGTTCCTGAAAATATAACTCTGTTTGAAAACCAAAATATGGCATTGAATTCCAAAGATTATGGAAATAAATATATGATATTGAGTAGTTTTTTATAGTAGTAACAGACGATGCCTCTTCCATTATAGGATTGAAATTCACGCTGCTTAAATTATAAGCTCCTTTAATGCCTATTAGATGGACAATTTTATTTTGACTTTCTAATGTATTCCAAAATAGAAAAAGGAGAACAATTGTGACTAATTTCTTCATTTAAAAATTGATTTTAAATCGATAGTTTGTGTCAATTCAGTAGATTCTAAAATTTTAATAACACTATTACCATCTGGAAGTTTGTACAAGCGTACTTTTTCCGGTTGACTTTTAGTTGCAAGACTTCCTGAATCAATAAGTCCGTTATTATTACTGTCTTTTGTTATTCTTATTGAATAAACACCCGGTGCTACGTATGGAAAAACAATTATACCGTCTTTATTTGCTTTTAGTGATCTATATACTTTATCTCTTGTATTATTTGTAAGATCAATTATATAAGATGATTCTGCACCTTTAAGTTCAAGATTAATTTTGCTTAACTTTTCATCATTAGGCAATATTACCGATTTCATAGTCGAATCATTTGTGTTCTTATAAATGTCCTTAAATGCACCTTTGTGAATTGTCAATTTATATTCATAACCAAGCTTCATTGGTAAGATGTTCTTTATATGATAAATACAGCTATCTATTTCATCTCTGGTGATAGTAAAATCTTCTTTGCCGGTTTGTCCTTTTGGAGTAACAAATTGATATTGGATTTTGGCATGATTTGACATAATTACAGGTGCAGGAAATATTAATGAATATCCATATTGTTCAACTAAATCGGGGTATACTTCAATTTTTAAATCAAGTAAATCCTTTCGAATTTGTTCTCCTTGCTGACCAAAATTTGCACGTTTTGCTAATTTAGGATCAAGTTTTGGTTGCTTAGGTGCAATCATTTGCACAGTATCATAACCTGAAAACAATTTGTCCAAACTGTCACTTTTTTGATACTTAACTATCATATTAACAGTGTCTTTTAAAACCAGAGAAGTATCTTTAATCCATAAAACCAGACTATCATTTGTTGCGTTAAATTGTTTAATAAAATGAAGTTTTGATGTTATTCCTTCAATAGCAAGTGAATCGATTATAACATTAGGAGATGCAAAAGTCAAATAGAATTTCTTAATTTCTTTTCTTCCACTGTTTTTAATATACTGTTTTACAGTTGGTTCTTTAAACAGATATAAATTAATTGATGCAGGTTTTGACAATGAAGCTGATGTATCTTTCTCATTTACATACTTAAGTTCCGGAATACCCTTTTTCATAACAACAGATGGTATTACAACAGAATCAATAAAAGCTATCTTTTCATTTTCAGGATCAAACTTGAAATTATCATTTATATCGCCATATGCAAATACGTTATATTTTGTTTTTTTTAAGTTTTTTACTGAAAAATATCCCCATTTATCTGATTTTGCAATTTTTGAAGGTAAAGTTTTGTATACTGCAGAATCTGCGAGGTTCTCGTAAAATGCTACAATAATATTATCGATAGGCAATAATGATTTATAATCATAGACTCTCCCGCTCACTACCATGGAATCGATTGTTTTACCTGTTGAAAAAGGGTAGGAGTATGATGGGAAAATATTTCCTTCATTGTTGTCGGTAATTGAATTTCCAAATTCCAATGTATAAGTTATTCCACTGTCTAACTGAAGTGGGAATGAAATATTTATACCCTTACCTCTGATTTTGCTTTCAGGTTTTTTAGTTAAAGGAGGCGAAAGGAAGATGTTTTTAGAAGCATCAACCAAATTGACATACTCATTAAATTTAATCGAAATTTTCCCTTCTTTAAGCGGGAAATTTACAGCGTTAGAGTCCGGTTCAACAGAAACAATTACAGGAGGTATTGAATCTTTAGGGCCACCAGTCGGGGGCATTGATGTATTTGCACAAGATTGGAATAATAGCAAATAAAAAAATGGCAGTACTAAGATATATTTAACGTATTTCATGTTCTTTAATTTTGATCTTCTACAATTTCTGTTCTGGTTACATATTCCATGCCTTTAACTTTAGAAAGATTACTTATCAATTTATCTAAATCTTCTGTACTGTGTACGTAAAGATCTACATAACCTTCAAATATTCCGTCATGAGTTTCTATCAATATTTTTCTGATATTTACACTTAGAACTAATGTAATATACTGTGAAACATCATTTACTACGCCAATTCGGTCAATACCTCTCATGTATATTCTGGCAAGAAATGATAAGACGGTATGTTTACTCCACTTAGCTTTTACAATCTTCTCTCCCTCTCTTGCTGCTAATAGTATTGCCTCGGAACAATTACTTTTATGGACTACAACCTCTTGATTGTCTTTGAGAAAACCAATCACTCTGTCGCCCGGAATGGGATTGCAACAACTTGCAACTGTATAAGATAGCGTCTTATCAGCTGGATTCTCTTTAAGTAAAAAATCCTTTTTCTTGTCAATTTTGTCTGAAGCTTCACTGTTTGGAACTTTAGTGTTTCCAAAGAATTGTAGCCCCCAATATTTAACAAATTTACTTGAATTGTTTTTCTTTAAATGCTTTTGTAAATCAGATAAATCCATTAAAGATGCACCAATTTTACTGAAAAGTTCCTCTCTGTTATTTAACCCGTATGATTCTGCAAGTTTTTTGTATATCTTAGCTTGTGGTTTAATTCCCATCTCCTTAAGCTTATCATCAAGAATTTTTTGTCCCTGATTCTGAGTCCCCTTAATTTCAGACTTAAGGGCCTCCATAATTATTGCTTTTGCTTTGGGAGTTTTAATAAATTGCAACCACTCTCTTTGAGGTTTCTGGGATTCTGCAGTAATAATCTCTACCTGATCTCCGTTTCTTAGTTCATAAGAAAGTGGCACTAATTTATAATTTGCTTTTGCAGCAATAGCCTGATTACCTATTTGAGTATGAATAGAGTATGCAAAATCAAGAGCAGTTGAACCCTTAGGC
>CAZOOH010000112.1:0-6710 GCA_964581375.1 uncultured Muribaculaceae bacterium | reverse complement strand
TCCTATGATTGGTATGCTGCTGGGATTCATCATGATGGCACTATCCCTGTTTTTATTTAAAAAACAGAATCCTAAAAAGGTGGAAAAATCATTGAGGCTTTTGAGGTTATTTTCTTCGGCAGTGTTGAGTTTAGGACATGGCGGTAATGATGCTCAAAAAACTATGGGTATAATAGCTATTTTATTATTCAGTGTAGCCGGAACTAACGAATTTGTGGGTTCATATTTATATGATCCGGCAAGAGGTTTCCATGTACCTTTCTGGCTTATTATATCATGTTATAGTGTAATTGCCCTTGGTACTATTACCGGAGGTTGGAAAGTGATTAAAACTCTTGGAAACGGATTGTCAAAATTGAAACCGATTCAAGGTTTTTCAGTTGAAACAGCCGGTGCAATTACTCTTGCTGGTACTGCGTTTTTAGGAATACCTGTCAGTACAACACATACAATTACCGGTTCAATAATTGGTGTAAGCGTAACTAAAGGAGTAGCTTCCGTAAGATGGGCTACAGCAAAAAACATTGTAGCAGCCTGGATCTTCACTATTCCTGCAACACTATTAATCTCCGGAACAATTTATTATATTCTGCATATATCATTTAACCTTTAGGTTAACGACTTAAGATATATTCTACAATTTTATCTCCTGTTTCGCTTGTCGAGCAGGAGATTTTTTTGTCTGCTAAATCTTCTGTTAAAGAGCCATTTTCAATTAGTGACTTACATGCCTCTTTTATAATTTCCGATTCTTTAATTGCCCCAAAAGCATCTTTTAGCATCATAGCGGCAGATAGTATTGTCGCAATCGGATTAGCAATGTTTTTCCCTGCAGCTTGAGGATATGAACCGTGGATCGGTTCAAAAAGAGGCGATTTTTCTCCGAATGAACCCGAAGGCAACAAACCTATGGAACCACTTAAAACAGATGCTTCATCGCTTAAAATATCACCGAACATATTTTCTGTTAAGATAACATCAAAAAAAGAGGGGTTTGTAACCAGCTGCATAGCAGCATTATCGACAAATAGAAAATCCAATTGAATTTCCGGATAAAATTTATGAATAGAAGTAACCGTTTCTCTCCATAATCTGGAAGTTTCCAGCACATTCGCTTTATCGACTAGAGTAAGATGCTTCTTCCTTCCTTTTGCAAGTTTGAAAGCAACGTGAGCAATTCTGGTAATTTCGGCTACAGAATAAGAACAATTATCGTAAGCCGATAAATTGTCGGCACCTCTACCCTTTTCTCCAAAATAGATTCCACCGGTAAGTTCTCTTACAACAATTAAATCTACACCTGAAATACGCTCCTCTTTTAAAGGAGATCGATAAACAAGCGACGGATATATCTCAACAGGTCTTATGTTTGCGTAAAGACCAAGCTCTTTTCTCATTTTAAGCAATCCCTGTTCAGGACGAATTTTGGCAGATGGGTTATTGTCGTATTTAGGGTCTCCGATGGCACCAAACAAAATTGCATCGCTTTTTTGACAAATCTCATGAGTAGCCTCAGGATATGGTACACCTGTTTTATCGATTGCACAGGCTCCAATTAATCCAAATTCAAATTCAAATTGATGATTAAATTTATTAGCAATACATTTTAATACTTTTACTGCCTCGTTAATAATCTCAGGCCCTATACCGTCCCCCGGTAAAACTGCTATCTTTTTATTCATAATCTTATAAATTTTTGTCAAATTTGACTTCGAACTTTTCAATTTCATCGGAATTTGATTTCAAAAAATCAATATCGTCATAACCATTTATGAGACAATTCCGTTTATACTCGTTAATTTCAAACTTTTCGTATTCACCGGTTGCAACAATTGTGATTAGCTTGTTTTCGAGATCTATTTTCAAAGTAGAATCAGCAGATTTTTTTGAATTTTCTATAATTTTCTCAAGAAACAACTCTGTTACTTTAACCGGTAATAATCCGTTATTCAATGCATTATTTTTAAATATATCGGCAAAAAAACTGGAGATTACTGCTCTGAATCCATAATCGTATAAGGCCCAAGCTGCATGCTCTCTGCTTGAACCGCAACCGAAATTTTTACCGGCGACAAGAAATATTTCATCTATTCTACCATTGTTTAATGGAAAAGAGTTTACTGGTTTGCCATTTGGATCATATCGCCAGTCATAAAAAAGATTCTCGCCAAAGCCCTCCCTGGTTGTGGTTTTGAGAAATCTGGCCGGAATTATTTGGTCTGTATCTATGTTTTCCAGAGGCAATATCTTTGCTCCGGATTCTCTAACTGAAAATTTTTCGAAACTCATATTACAAATATTTTCTAGGATCATCAATCTTTCCTGTAATTGCTGCAACAGCTGCAATATATGGACCTGCAAGGATAGTTCTTGCTCCCGGTCCTTGCCTTCCTTCAAAATTTCTGTTTGAAGTCGAAACAGAATACTTACCTGCAGGAATTTTATCTTCATTCATACCAAGACAGGCTGAACAACCTGGTTGACGAATTTCGAATCCGGCAGCACGTATTATAGCTCCAAGCCCCTCTTTTTCAATTTCTTTTTCCACCTTTTTTGAACCCGGTACCAACCATACAATCACATCTGCACTTTTTCTGTACCCTTTTACAATAGAAGCAAAAGCACGAAAATCTTCTATTCGACCATTCGTACAACTACCAAGAAAAACATAGTCAACAGAATGCCCTATTAATGATTGTCCCGAACTGAAACCCATGTAATTAAGCGATTTTGAGAAAGATTCCGTTTCTGAAGCAGATTTGGCTTGCGGTATTTTTGCGAAAACCGGAATCCCCATACCAGGATTAGTGCCAAAAGTTACCATAGGCTCAATCATTGAAGCATCAAAATTATGTATGACATCGTAAGATGCATCAAAATCACTTTTTAAAGATAACCACTTATCTGCCAATAAATTAAAATCATCGCCTTTAGGTGCATACTCTTTATCCGATATATATTTAATCGTCTTGTCATCCGGAGCAATTATTCCACCCCTCGCTCCCATTTCGATACTCATATTACAAACGGTCATACGTCCTTCAATACTAAGATTATCTATGGTACTTCCTGCAAATTCAATAAAATATCCTGTTCCTGAAGATGTTCCCAGATTAGAAATAATATGAAGGATTACATCTTTTGCACATACTCCTTTTTTAAGTTCACCGTCAACTTTTATAAGCATCTGCTTTGGTTTTTCCTGCAGAATGCTTTGAGTCGCCAATACCATCTCAACTTCACTTGTTCCAATTCCAAAAGCAATATTTCCCAGTGCTCCATGAGTAGAAGTATGACTGTCGCCACAGACTATTGTCATGCCGCATTGTGTCAATCCCAGCTCCGGACCTATTATATGAACAACACCATTATTTTCATGACCTAATGGAAAATACTCAATTCCAAATTTTTTAGTATTTTCGGCAAGTTTTTCTACAGGTATTCGAGATGAGACATCTGCTATTGGTTTATCCTGATTTAGTGTTGGGACATTATGATCACAAGTAGCAAACGTCCTTTCCGGTCTGAACACCGGTAAACCTCTTTTAAACAATCCGTTAAAAGCCTGAGGACTTGTAACTTCATGAATGTAATGTCTGTCAATATATAAAATCGACGGACCATCTTGTACATGTTTAACAACATGAGATTCCCAAATTTTATCGAATATTGTCTTTCCCATAGTTAAATAATTTTTGAAACAGCGGCAATTAAAGCTTCGGCAGATGCTGTAATAATATCGGTATTTGCTGAGAATCCATAATATAAATTCCCTTTATTTTCGATTTGTACATGAACTTTACCCACATCATCGGCCCCTTTTGTAATTGTTTGTACAAGGAACTCCTCCAATACAATTTTTCTGTGGATTAAGCTCTTTATTGCATTGAAAGAGGCATCTATAGGACCGTTACCGGAGCTTGTTGCACAAACGACTTCACCATCAATGATCAACTTAACAGTTGCCATTGGAACAGATGATTTACCACAGACAACTTGTAAAAACTTAAGTTTTATCCTTTGAGTTTGAGAACTTCGGTTTACTCCTACAATCACCAATAAGTCCTCGTCATTAATATCTTTCTTTACATCGGCAAGTTTTAGGAATTTGTCATATGCAGCGTCGAGTTCTTCTGTGCTTAAATCAATATTTAAACGAGTATAGTGGTGCTTAAGAGCAGCTCTTCCGCTTCTTGCAGTAAGAGCGATAGTAGATTCATTAACCCCAACATCTGCCGGATCAATGATTTCGTAACTCTCTCTGTTTTTAAGCACTCCGTCCTGATGAATTCCTGATGAATGTGCAAATGCATTTCTGCCTACAATTGCTTTGTTTGGTTGTACCGGCATTCTCATAAGAGTAGAAACAAGTCTTGAATTTTTCATAATCATCTTCGTATCAATATCGGTATAAACTGGAATATCTTTACGACTCTTAATTGCCATAACAACCTCTTCCATTGCAGTATTACCCGCTCTCTCCCCTATTCCGTTAATTGTCACTTCAACTTGTCTGGCTCCGTTAATAATACCTGCTATTGAGTTTGCTGTTGCCATTCCAAGATCGTTATGACAATGTGTAGAAATAATTGCTTTATGAATATTCGGAACATTTTCGACAAGATATTTTATTTTCTCGCCATACTCAAACGGTGTACAGTAACCGGTTGTATCAGGAATATTTACTACAGTTGCTCCTGCAGTAATTACGGCTTCAATAACACGCGCAAGGTATTCATTTTCGGTTCTGCCGGCATCTTCGGCATAGAATTCAACATCACCGACAAATTTTCTTGCATATTTGACTGCATGAACTGCTCTTTTAATAATATCTTCTCTGTTTGATTGAAATTTATGGATTATATGTGGATCAGATGTTCCTATTCCGGTGTGGATTCTCTTATTTCTTGCAAAATGCAATGAATCGGCAGCAACCTCAATGTCTTTATCTACAGCTCTGGTAAGGGCACAAATTGTTGAGTCTTTTATAACTTTTGAAATTTCTACTATCGAATTGAAATCTCCTGGACTGGAAATAGGAAAACCGCACTCAATAATATCTACTTTCATCAATTCGAGTGCCTTTGCCAACTCAATTTTCTCAATAGTGTTTAATTGACAGCCGGGAACCTGCTCACCGTCTCTCAAAGTAGTGTCAAAAACGAATAATTTTTCCATAATATTAAAAAAAATGGCTGCCTTTTAGGGCAGCCTCGTAATATAAATTGTATTCTTGCATACTAATTGCCACCCTATTGAGTATAAAATCCCAGCAGGTCCAGCATTATAATATGTAAGTTATGACTTCTCATTTCACCTGCGAAGATATCGTTTTTTTGATATATAGCAAGGTTTTTAAGAAAAAAATAATTGTAAGTAAAAAAACTAATTAAAAAGAGAAGCAATATTAGATGCAAAAAGTTTAACTGCTATAGCCAATAAGATTATTCCGAAAAATTTTCTCAAAACATATACTCCGCCTTCTCCGATAACTCTCTCCACCAGGTTCAATCTTTTAAGTACTGCATATACAATAATCATATTAAGCAGGATTGCAACAATAATATTTACAACATTGTACTCTGCCCTTAAAGAGAGAAGTGTTGTAAGTGAACCTGCACCGGCAATAAGAGGAAATGTAATTGGAACAAGCGTTGCAGATTTTGTTGGACCGTCATTTTTAAATACTTCAATTCCAAAAATCATTTCGAATGCAAGTACAAATATGACAATTGAACCGGCTACCGCAAAAGAAGATATATCTACTCCAAACAGAGAGAGCATAGCTTCTCCAACGAAAAGAAATCCAACAAGGATAAGAGTAGAAAGAATTGTTGCTTTGGCAGAATTAACTTCTTGTTTTTTCTTAATTGAAATAATTACCGGAATTGATCCTGTAATATCAATAACTGCAAACAAAACGACGAAAGCGCTTATAATTTCTCTTAAATTCAATATGTTCATAAGATATAGAATTTGACACGGCAAAGATAGAAAATCTAAATCTTAAAGCATTATTTCAAATTTTTTATCAAACAATTCCTCTCCACAATAATTAAATTCTGTGTTCTCATCTTCTCTCAGCAAAACTGAGAAATCGGCTTCAGAAATACTGACCCCGTTTGTAACTTGTAATAAATAAAGATAATTAAGCATAATCAAATTTTTTTAACTATGCAAAGGTAGAGTTGCGTTTTGACAACTTGTGTCAAAACAAAATTATATTCTTTTATAAATAAATGAAGGAACTGATCTGAATAATAACGCAACAAACCACCAACGTTTTGTTACATAAACAACATTTTGATGTTTAACAACAGCACGTTTATATATCTGTTTAACAGCTTTATCGACCGGTGCAATCCAAAAAGCACCTGCACCGTTTCCCATATCGGTATCTACGAAACCGGGTCTTATATCGGTAATATTTATTTTTGCAGATGAGTGTTTTGATTTTTGGATTAACCCCTCCATATATTTCATTTGAAACGATTTAGAGGCAGAATACGAAGGTGCGAATCTATTTCCTCTGGTACCTGCGATAGATGAAATTGTCAATAGATGACCATAACCTTGCTTTTCGAAATATTTATAAGTCCACACTACAATTTGTGTAAAAGCTGAAACATTAAGATCGACGGTCATTTTTTCATATGAATAATCTAGTTCAGGATTTCTTTTCCCGGTACCTGAACTCAAGACAAGAAGGT
>CAZOOH010000111.1:0-6757 GCA_964581375.1 uncultured Muribaculaceae bacterium | reverse complement strand
CATCTCGCACGTGGTACCGACAGTGAGTCCGCACTTGAAAAGCGGGTGGCAAAGGCTGAAGCTGAACTCACTTTCAAAAGCAAATTTGATATTGTCTTAGTAAATGATAATTTGGAAAAATGCCTTTCAGAAGCCGAAAAAATTATTGAATCGAATTTTAATCGAATGTAGGTATGAGAGTAGGTCTATATTTCGGCTCATTCAACCCTGTTCATTTGGGACATATTGCTGTTGCAAGGTTCTTTGCTCAATGCGGGGAACTGGATGAGTTAAGGTTAATTGTCAGTCCGCAAAATCCTTTGAAGGCAGATTCATTATCTTCAAATGCTACCGATAGATTAGTTGCACTTGAGAGAGCATTGGAAAGGCATAAAATTGATTGCATAGTTTCGGACATTGAATATAATCTGCCAAAACCTTTATATACAATTAACACTTTGAGATTTTTAAGAGAGAGAGAACCTTCGAATAGCTTTATACTGATAGTTGGTGCCGACATTTTATCTCAAATCGAACTTTGGCACGACTGGAAAATTTTGTTGTCGGAGTTCGAAGTGTGGGTCTATCCCAGAACAGGGTACGACGGAGAATCGCTATGTAATAAATATGGAACAATCTTCAAACAGGCTCCGATGGTAGATATCTCCTCCACTCAAATAAGGGAGGGCGAGGAGCTTGGATTGGATATGAGTAATCTTAAAGCTTAATATACTTTATTAAACCGGCACAACAGCATAAAACCAGTTGAAAAACAGAATTTACCGACCGAAGTGCCTGAATTCTAACTAAAATTTTTGGAGAACCATTGCCAAAGCGGATCTTGCGGCACAGGTGCCTCAATATAGAGCTCCTCGCGTTTAACAGGGTGGATAAACCGGATGCTTCGGGCATGCAGGGAGATGCTTCCGTCGGGATTAGATCGTGG
The DNA here is from genome assembly GCA_964581375.1 of uncultured Muribaculaceae bacterium. Taxonomy (GTDB): domain Bacteria; phylum Bacteroidota; class Bacteroidia; order Bacteroidales; family UBA932; genus JAFIHK01. The sequence continues at coordinate 5,832 of CAZOOH010000111.1, read as the reverse complement.
TGCTCCGTATTTAAGGTCGCCCTTTATTGGAGAACCAAGATGAGCCAGTTGGGCGCGTATCTGATGATGGCGACCTGTTATTAGCTCTATTTCAAGCAGATGATAGTTATCGCTGCTTAGCAACACTTTGTACCTAAGTACCGCCTCTTTAGAACCAGGTTTAGGTGTTAGAGAAATGTAAGATTTATTCTGCTTCTCATTCCGGGTAATAAACCCTCTCAATTCTGCTTCCGGAACAGATGGTCTTACTCCGACAACAGCCCAATATTTCTTTTGAATTTCACTTGTTCTAAAGAGTTCATTCATTCTTTCCAGGGCTTTTGAAGTCTTTGCAAAAAGGGCTATCCCGCTTACAGGTCTGTCAATTCTGTGTGGTACTCCCAAAAATGCAGCTCCGGGCTTTTTATCGCGCCATGCAATAAATTCGCTGACAATTTCGCTCAGCGGCTTGTCTCCAGTTTTGTCGCCCTGAACAATGTCGCCCGAAAATTTATTTACAATAATCAGGTGATTATCCTCGTATAATATCCTTGCCGGATCAAATCTATCCATTACTATTTTCTCTGATTTCGGAAATTCTAATATTGCTCCTTGTCATTAGGGAAATCTCTGCTTTTGACATCGTCAATGTAGTGCCTGAACGCTTTCAACATTTCATCATGCAGATTATGATAGCGTCTGAGGAATCTTGGAGAAAATTCTTTGCTAAGGCCCAACATATCGTGCATAACCAACACCTGACCGTCTACACCTGAACCTGCACCAATTCCAATTACAGGAATCTTCAATTTTGAAGCGACCAATGTTCCCAATGCGGCCGGGATTTTCTCAAGCACAAGAGCGAAGCACCCGGCTTCCTCAAGCGCAAGCGCATCTGCCACAAGAGCATCAGCTTCAGCCTCCTCCTTAGCCCTCACAGAGTAAGTTCCGAATTTGTGAATAGATTGCGGAGTAAGCCCCAGGTGACCCATCACCGGAATCCCGGCCGAAAGAATCCTCTTTACCGACTCAATAACATCTGCCCCACCCTCTACTTTAACAGCATCTGCCTCACTCTCCTTCATGATACGAATTGCCGAAGCCAGCGCCTCTTTTGAATTTCCCTGATAAGAACCGAATGGTAAATCAACGACAACAAGCGGATTTTTAACTGCCCTCATTACACTTTGAGCGTGATAAATCATCTGATCGAGTGTTATCGGGAGAGTAGTCTCGTGCCCTGCCATAACATTTGAGGCAGAATCGCCTACTAAAATTATATCTATTCCGGCTTCATCTACTATCTTTGCAGATGTAAAGTCGTAGGCTGTAAGCATTGCTATTTTTTCGCCCTTCTCTTTCATTTCAAGCAGTTTATGCGTGGTAACTACTCTGCTTTTTCCTTCGGTTGACATCTTTTTCCCTTCTGTTTTTATTGTTAACGCTGCAAATCTAAACATTTATTTTAACCTTGAATATGACACCTTGTCACATTTTGGGATTTGGCACAATCTTCGATGTTACCTTCGACGGTGATTGGTGATTGGTGATTGGTGATTGGTGATTGGTGATTGGTGATTGGTGATTTGAAAATTTTAGACAATTAAATAAATAAATAAAAATTTATAACGATTATGGGAAAAATTATTGGCATTGACCTTGGCACAACAAATTCGTGCGTTGCCGTTATGGAGGGTAACGAACCCGCCGTAATTATTAACAGTGAGGGGAAGAGGACAACTCCTTCTGTAGTGGCTTTTACAGACGGTTCCGAAAGAAAAATAGGTGACCCTGCAAAGAGACAAGCTATTACTAATCCTACAAAGACTATTTACTCGATAAAGCGTTTTATGGGAGAAACTTTTGATCAGGTTCAAGCCGAAATCAAAAGGGTGCCATATATTGTGGAGAGAGGCGAAAATAACACTCCAAGGGTAAAAATTGACGATCGTCAATATACTCCTCAGGAGATATCTGCAATGGTACTTCAAAAGATGAAGAAGACTGCTGAGGATTATCTCGGTCAAGAGGTTACTGAAGCGGTTATTACTGTTCCTGCATACTTCAGCGATTCGCAAAGACAAGCCACTAAAGAGGCCGGAGAGATTGCGGGTCTTAAGGTAAAGAGAATTATAAACGAGCCTACTGCCGCTGCTCTTGCTTACGGTCTTGACAAGAAACATATGGATATGAAGGTTGCCGTTTTTGACCTTGGCGGCGGTACTTTTGATATCTCGATTCTGGAACTTGGAGAGGGTGTGTTTGAGGTTAAATCGACAAACGGCGACACTCACCTTGGAGGCGACGACTTCGATTCACTTATTATTGACTGGCTTGCAGATGAATTTAAATCGGAGAACAGTGGAATAGATCTTCGTAAAGATCCTATGGCTCTTCAAAGATTAAAAGAGGCTGCCGAAAAAGCAAAAATAGAACTTTCGAGCCAGACTTCTACAGAGATTAATCTGCCTTATATCATGCCTGTGGACGGTGTTCCTAAGCACCTTGTAAAGACTCTGACCCGCGCTAAGTTTGAGCAGATTTGTGACTCTCTCATTCAAAGAACTATTGAGCCTTGCCGTAAAGCTCTCTCGGATGCTAACTTGTCGGCAAGTGATATTAATGAAGTTTTGCTTGTGGGTGGTTCAACTCGTATTCCTGCTATCCAGCAAATTGTTGAGAAGTTTTTCGGACGTACTCCTAGTAAGGGTGTAAATCCCGATGAGGTTGTGGCTGTAGGTGCTGCTATACAGGGTGGTGTGCTTGCCGGCGATGTAAAGGATGTTCTTTTGCTTGATGTTACTCCGCTCTCTTTGGGTATTGAGACTTACGGAAGCGTTATGACTAAGCTGATTGAATCGAATACTACCATTCCTACCAAAAAATCGGAGGTATTCAGTACTGCAAGTGACAATCAACCGTCTGTTGAGATCCATGTTCTTCAGGGTGAAAGGCCTATGGCCCGCGATAATAAGACTATCGGTCGTTTCCATCTTGACGGAATTGCTCCTGCTCCAAGGGGTGTTCCTCAAATCGAAGTGACTTTCGATATTGACGCAAACGGTATTCTGCATGTATCTGCAAAAGATAAAGGAACCGGTAAGGAGCAAAAGATTCGTATCGAGGCTTCAAGTGGTCTTACCGATGCCGAAATCAAGAGGATGAAGGACGAGGCTAAGGCTAATGAGGAGAAGGATAAAGCAGAAAGGGAGAAGGTCGATAAAATTAATGCTGCCGACACCATGATTTTCCAAAGTGAGAAGAATCTTAAAGAGTATGGCGACAAGATCCCTGCCGATAAGAAGGGTGCTATTGACTCAGCACTTGAAACTCTGAAAGAGGCTCACAAGAGTGGCGATGTTGCCTCAATCGACAAAGCTATGGAGGGAATGAATGCTGCATGGCACGCTGCTTCGGAAGATATGGCTAAAGCTGCTCAACAGAGCGGTCCGGCTGCCGGAGCTCAAGAGGGTCCTGCAAACAACGGTGGTAACTCTGGCTCTCAAAACGGTGGTGACAAAGAGGTAACTGATGTCGATTTTGAAGAGGTGAAGTAAATCATTTCACATTCCTATAAATTTTCGAATAAAATTCATAAAAGAGGCTGACCAAATTTTTGGTTGGCCTTTTTTGTTTTATTAGTTATATGAATAAGTTCGAACAATCCGAAACTTGCAAATCATAGCGAGCGGTTCGGGAAGGCAATACGAAAAGGCTGTTTCGTCACTCGCTTTACTGAGTAAAATTCTAACTCGGCCTGCGGCCTCAAACAGACGAATTTATACTAGCGTAAAGCTTCGGTAGAAACGGCCGCCTTTTCTAAAGCCTCCCTACCCGCTCACTTTGATATACAAAAATTCATTGGATTTATTTTAACTGTTTCGTAAACAGATAAATTAATTTAATCCAATCCTAAATTAAATAATCGGTCGACCAAACATTGATTTTTATTCAGCCAATCTATAATATGAAATATATTTAAGTTTGTCATAAGTTGTCAATACAACATATTTTCTTTGCGTTTATATCTTGAAATCAATGCTGTTACACCTGATTTATTTATTATAATTGTATATCTTTGTTATGATTCATGCAATTCAAATAATTTTTCGCGGGGAAAGTCATGGTACCACTAAAAACCAATAAGTTGTAAATACAAGTATTTATGGAACAGCCTATTTCGATTAATGTTAATCAAGCTATTCAGGATATTAAAAATGCCATACTGCAAAGTCGGTATCGGGCTGCAACATTAGTAAATCGCGAGTTACTTTCTCTATATTTCGGTATTGGAAAATATATTTCTGAAAATAGCCGCAAACGATTTTGGGGGACAAATGCTATCGAGACAATATCTACAAAACTCCAATTTGAACTACCTGGACTACATGGATTCTCTCCTGCAAATATCAAGCGAATGAGGCAATTCTATGAAGAATGGGAGAAATATTTTCAATCTACTGATAATCAACACTCCACAATTCGCCCGCTGGTAGCGGACGAAATTCAAACAGATTTATTATTAAATCGTCCGCTGTCAGCGGATGGGTTAACAACTGAACAAAAAAAGTTTTTTACAAATATTGGATTTACGCATCATTGCGAGATTATCGCTAAAACTAAGTCATTAAAAGAACGCATATTCTATATAGAACTCTGCTCCACAGAATTTTGGAGCAAGGAAAAGTTGCGTTATAAACTAAAAAGTAATCTATTTGCAAAGCAAGGCTCAATGCCCAATAATTTTGAAAAAACGATTCACAATACCAATTTGCAAAAAAAGGCTTTTCAAGCTTTCAAAGATGAATATCTGCTCGACTTTATAAATATCGAAGATCCAGATGAACTAGATGAACGAATGTTTGAAAATGAAATTGTACTCCATATCAAAAAGTTTATTTTGGCATTGGGAAGTGATTTTTCATTTATCGGCAATCAATATAGATTAGAGGTAGACGAGAAAGAATTCTTTATCGATCTATTGTTTTTTAATCGAAGGATTCAATGTCTGGTAGCAATTGAACTCAAACGAGGTGAGTTCAAACCTGAATATGCAGGTAAGCTGAATTTCTATCTATCTGCTCTTGATGAATATATAAAATTACCTCATGAGAGTCCTTCTATTGGTATTATTCTTTGTAAATCACAAAGCAAGAAAATTGTAGAGTTTGCTTTTCGCGATACAAGTAAACCTATGGGAGTCGCCACCTACCAGTTGACAAGGCAACTTCCTGAAAAATATCGCAATGTATTACCTGATGCCGAAACGTTGAAAAAATTATTGTAAACAAATTCACAAAAAAAACGTTCTTATGAGCCAATACTTCATAACTAATCATGGTGAAATGAATCTTTCTAAAATTATTCAAGGAATTTTGCCAAGTAAAGCGGCGAATCTTGATTTTTTAGTTGGATATTTTTATTTCTCAGGTATTGAAGAAATATACAACAATATTGCAGATAAAAAGATGCGTATATTAGTTGGTTTAGAAATGGATAGAGAATTACAGAACAAAACCTCTGAAATTGATTTTGCATTCAAAAAGAAAACTTCTTCTCGACAGGAAATTCGGAATGAGTTCAATGAATCACTGACTTATCTGTTCAATAAATCAGATTACTTTGAAAATTCCAAACGTACAGAAGCATTTAAAATTTATTACCAGAAAATTAAAGAAGGCTCATTAGAGATTCGGAAAACATTAGACCCGTGTCATGCAAAAATGTACCATTTAATAAAAATAAATGGGGTGTAATTCTAGCTCCAGAATTTAATTATTTGAATGATGAATACTCAAATAATTCGAATTATATATCAATTGATGAATATATAGATGAGTTAATGGATATTAA
>CAZOOH010000110.1:0-6823 GCA_964581375.1 uncultured Muribaculaceae bacterium | reverse complement strand
GTCATGTATGCATACATCGACAGAAAGAAAAAGTTGCCTGTTACAACACTGTTGAGAGCAATCGGATATGAAAGTGATAAAGATATATTAGACATTTTCGGTCTGGCAAACGAAATAAAAGTAAATAAGGGCAATCTTAAGAAATGTGTGGGTAATAAACTTGCTGCAAGGGTTCTTAAAACCTGGACCGAAGATTTCGTGGATGAAGATACAGGAGAAGTTGTTAACATTGAAAGAAATGTTATTATTCTGGACCGCGAAACCATTCTTGAAGAAGATCATATCGATCTTATCATAGATTCAGGAGTTAACACAATACTTGTACACAAGGAAGATGCAAATATCAACGATTTCGCTATCATCCACAACACATTACAAAAAGACCAGTGTAACTCGGAAAAAGAGGCAGTTTTCTATACTTATCGCCAGCTTCGTAACTCAGAACCACCAGATGAAGCTACTGCGAGAGATGTTATAGACAAATTATTTTTCTCCGATAAAAGATATGATTTGGGAGAGGTTGGCCGTTACCGCCTTAACCGCAAGTTGAGCCTTACCACCGACAATAACGTAAGAGTACTTACAAAGGCAGATATTATTGAGATTATCAAATATCTTATTCAGCTTATAAATTCAAAAGCTATTGTTGACGATATTGACCACTTGAGTAACCGTCGTATCAGAACAGTTGGTGAACAATTGGCAAATCAGTTCAGCGTAGGTCTCTCAAGAATGGCAAGAACAATCAGAGAGAGAATGAATGTCAGAGACAACGAAGTATTCACTCCTATTGATCTGATCAACGCCAAGACTCTCTCATCTGTGATAAACTCATTCTTCGGAACAAGCCAGTTATCGCAGTTTATGGACCAAACAAACCCACTGGCCGAAATGACCAACAAACGTCGTTTATCGGCTTTAGGTCCTGGTGGTCTGTCAAGAGATCGTGCAGGTTTCGAAGTTCGTGACGTTCACTATACTCACTACGGACGTCTTTGTCCTATTGAGACACCTGAGGGTCCTAACATTGGCCTTATCTCCTCACTTTGCGTGTACGCAAAAATTAATGACCTGGGATTCATTGAAACACCTTACCGCAAAGTAGACAACGGTGTTGTCGATATGAGCGGAAAAGGTTTTGTATATATGAGCGCCGAAGAGGAAGAGGAAAAGATGGTGGCTCAGGCAAACGTAACAATCTCTGAAACCGGAGAAATTACTGATGACAGAATCAAATGTCGTTTTGAGGCAGATTATCCAGTAGTTGGTAAAGAGGATGTACATCTTGTTGACGTTGCGCCTAATCAAATTGCATCTATTGCAGCTTCGCTTATTCCTTTTCTTGAGCATGACGACGCAAACCGCGCATTGATGGGTTCAAACATGATGCGTCAGGCAGTACCTTTGATTCGCCCGGAATCACCGATTGTGGGTACAGGACTGGAAGGTCCGGTTATCAAAGATTCCAGAACCCAAATTAATGCAAGAGGAAAAGGCGAAGTTGTTTATGTAGATGCCAACGAAATCCATATTAAATATGAAATGACCGAGAACGAACGCTTTGTAAGCTTCGAACCGGAAATTACAGTATATAAACTACCGCTTTACCGCAAAACAAACCAAAATACATCAATAACTCTTAAACCTACAGTAAGGAAAGGTGACAAAGTTACAACCGGACAAGTTATTACCGAAGGTTATGCTACTCAGGGAGGAGAACTTGCTTTAGGTAGAAACCTTAAAGTAGCATTCATGCCATGGAAAGGTTACAACTTTGAAGATGCTATCGTTCTTTCCGAAAGATTGCTCAGAGAAGATGTATTTACCTCTATTCATGTAGATGAGTACATTATGGAGGTGCGCGACACAAAACGAGGAATGGAAGAGCTTACTTCTGATATTCCAAACGTTAGTGAAGAAGCAACTAAAGATTTGGACGAAAACGGTATTATCAGAATTGGTGCCAATATTGAGCCCGGAGATATTCTTATCGGTAAAATTACACCAAAAGGCGAAAGCGACCCTTCTCCGGAAGAGAAACTTTTAAGAGCCATCTTTGGTGATAAAGCCGGCGACGTTAAGGATGCGTCATTAAAAGCATCTCCTTCACTCAGAGGAACCATTATTGACAAAAAACTATTTTCAAGAGTTGCAAAAGAGAACTCTGGTAAAAAAGTAAAATCAACACAAAAGAATCAAGTTCAGGCAGCTGAAGAGAATTTCAACAGAAAAGCCGCAAATCTTCGCGAAAATTTCCTTGAAAGATTAATGACTCTGGTAGAGAACAAAGAATCACAGGGAGTATCAGATTTATACGGTGTCGAAATTATTGCCAAAGGAGCCAAATTTATATTAAGCGTACTCGATAAAATTGATTACGAAAATATCAATCCGGCAAAATGGACAGCTGATAAAAACACAAATAATTTAATCAAGCTTCTGATAAATAATTATTTGATAGCTCATAAAGAGTTTGACGCAGAACTTAAAAGAATTAAATATAATCTCACAATCGGGGATGAACTTCCAACAGGAATCATGCAACTTGCAAAAGTTTATGTTGCTAAAAAGAGGAAGATCAGAGTGGGCGATAAAATGGCAGGCCGCCACGGAAATAAAGGTATTGTTGCCAAAGTAGTAAGAGACGAAGATATGCCGTTCCTTGAAGACGGAACTATTGTAGATATAGTTCTTAATCCATTAGGTGTACCTTCACGTATGAACCTTGGACAAATTTACGAAACAGTTCTTGGCTGGGCAGGTGCCAAATTAGGTCAAAAATTCAGCACCCCAATCTTTGACGGTGCAACACTCGATGAGATTACTGAACTTACTAATCAAGCAGGTGTACCAAAATATGGTAAAACGTATCTGCGCGACGGTGGAACAGGAGAGCAATTCGACCAACCTGCTACAGTAGGTGTAATCTATATGCTTAAACTTGGCCACATGGTCGACGATAAGATGCATGCAAGGTCAATTGGTCCATACTCACTGATTACTCAACAACCTCTTGGAGGTAAAGCACAATTCGGAGGACAAAGATTTGGAGAGATGGAGGTATGGGCACTGGAAGCTTTCGGTGCAGCAAATATTCTTCAGGAAATTCTTACAATCAAGTCGGACGATGTTACCGGAAGATCGAGAGCTTACGAAGCTATCGTTAAAGGCGACCCAATGCCTTCTCCTGGTATTCCTGAATCTCTGAATGTATTGCTCCATGAATTACGAGGTCTCGGACTAAGTATCAATCTGGACTAATAAGTTTTATTTAATTGCAAAATTTGAAAAGCTAAAAATATGTCTTTCAAAAAAGAAACAAAGGTTAAAAGTAATTTCAGCCAAATTACAATCGGACTTGCATCACCGGAAGAGATTCTTTCAAACTCTTCAGGTGAAGTATTGAAACCGGAAACCGTAAACTACAGAACATATAAACCTGAAAGAGACGGTCTTTTTTGCGAAAGGATTTTCGGACCTTATAAAGATTACGAATGTCATTGCGGCAAATATAAAAGAATCAGATACAGAGGGATTATTTGCGACCGTTGCGGTGTAGAAGTTACCGAGAAAAAGGTGAGACGCGAGAGAATGGGACACATTAGTCTTACAGTTCCTGTGGCTCATATTTGGTACTTCCGCTCTACTCCAAATAAAATAGGATATCTGCTCGGTATTCCATCAAAAAAACTTGAAGCAATAATTTATTACGAAAGGTATATAGTTATACAACCAGGTATTAAACAAGAGGATGGTATTAAAGCTCTTGACTTTTTATCGGAAGATGAGTACCTCGATATAATTGATTCATTGCCAAAAGATAATCAGCTTCTCGACGACACAGATCCTAACAAATTTATTGCAGGAATGGGTGCGGAGGCAATTTACAAAATGCTTGAGAAGATAAATCTTGATGATCTCTCTTACGAACTTAGAAATAAGACCGAAAAAGAGACTTCACAACAAAGAAAAGCGGAAGCCCTCAAGAGATTAAGTGTAGTTGAAGCATTCCGCGAGTCTAGAAATACAAATAAAGCAGAATGGATGATTCTTAAAGTCATTCCTGTGATACCTCCTGAATTAAGACCTCTTGTACCACTTGACGGTGGAAGATTCGCCACTTCGGACTTAAATGACTTATACAGAAGAGTTATTATTCGCAACAATCGTCTTAAAAGACTTATCGAAATAAAAGCTCCTGAAGTTATTCTAAGAAACGAAAAGAGAATGCTGCAAGAAGCAGTTGATTCACTTTTCGATAATTCCAGAAAATCTAACGCGGTTAAGACTGAAGCAAACAGAACGCTCAAATCGCTTTCAGACAGCTTAAAAGGCAAACAAGGTCGATTCCGTCAAAACTTACTTGGAAAGAGGGTTGACTACTCTGCCCGTTCAGTAATTGTTGTCGGTCCTGAACTTAAAATGCATGAATGCGGTATCCCGAAAGATATGGCAGCTGAATTGTTCAAACCATTTATAATTAGGAAACTAATAGAAAGAGGTATTGTTAAGACAGTAAAATCTGCCAAAAAAATAGTTGACAGAAAAGATCCTGTTATTTGGGATATTTTAGAAAACGTTATGAAAGGTCACCCGGTTCTTTTAAATCGTGCTCCTACCCTTCACAGACTCGGTATTCAAGCATTCCAGCCTAAATTGATCGAGGGGAAAGCAATTCAGCTCCATCCACTGTCATGTACTGCTTTTAACGCCGACTTTGACGGTGACCAGATGGCTGTGCATCTTCCACTTGGAAATGCTGCTGTTCTTGAAGCCCAATTGCTGATGCTTGGCTCACATAATATTCTTAACCCTGCTAACGGCGCACCTATTACGGTTCCTTCTCAGGACATGGTTCTTGGTTTATATTATATTACAAAACCAAAAAATGGATCTAAAGGGGAAGGAATGAGATTCTATGGACCGGAAGAGGTTATTATAGGATACAACGAGAAAAGACTTGAGCTTCACTCAGAAATTGAAGTTCGTTTACCCGTAGACTTTATGGATTTAAGTAAAGGATACGCTCTCAAGAAAACAACTGTCGGAAGGATTATATTTAACCAGGTTGTACCAAAAGAGGTAGGTTACATTAACGAAATCTTAACCAAAAAATCTCTGAGAGATATTATCGGTAAAGTACTTAAAGTTGCAGGTGTTGCTAGAACCGCTCAATTTTTGGACGATATAAAAGAGATTGGATACACAATGGCGTTTAGAGGCGGACTTTCGTTTAATCTGGACGATGTAATTGTACCACCGGAAAAACAAGCTCTTATTGAAGATGGTTATAAACAAGTAGAAACTATAAAATTCTCATACGATAACGGTCTTATTACCAACAATGAACGTTATAACCAGATTATTGACATTTGGACTACAACAAATTCCAAATTAACTAATATTGTTGAGAAACGAATATCTACCGATAAACAAGGTTTCAATCCCGTATATATGATGCTTCACTCAGGTGCGCGGGGTTCTAAAGAGCAGATTCGTCAGTTATCGGGTATGAGGGGATTGATGGCAAAACCACAAAAATCCGGTTCTACTGGAGCAGAAATTATCGAGAACCCGATCCTTTCCAACTTTAAAGAGGGATTATCGGTTTTGGAGTATTTTATCTCTACTCACGGAGCCAGAAAAGGTCTTGCAGATACAGCCCTTAAAACAGCCGACGCAGGTTACCTTACTCGTCGTCTTGTCGATGTTTCACACGATGTAATTATCAACGAAGACGATTGCGGTACATTGAGAGGACTTGTAGCAACAGCAATTAAAAATAAAGACGAAATAGTAGAATCATTATATGACAGAATTCTTGGTCGTACATCTGTTCACGATATTTATAATCCGTTAACCGGAGAATTAATTATTGGTGCAGGTGAAGAGATTACCGAAGAGGTTGCCTCATTGATTCAGACATTACCTATCGAATCTGTAGAGATTCGTTCAGTATTGACTTGTGAGTCCAAAAAAGGAGTTTGTGCTCGCTGCTACGGACGAAATCTTGCAAACGGGAAGATGGTTAACAAAGGAGAAGTTGTTGGAGTTATTGCCGCTCAATCAATCGGTGAGCCTGGTACACAGCTTACCCTTCGTACATTCCACGTCGGTGGTACCGCATCAAGCATTGCTTCAGAGAACGAAATCATTGCACGTTATGACGGGAAACTTGAATTTGATGAGTTACGTACTCTTACTAAGGAGAGCGAAGCCGGAGAAAAACAAGAGATAGTTATCGGTCGTACTGCTGAAATGCGCATAATCGATCCTAATACAGAGATTACGCTTTCACAATATAACATTCCTTATGGAGCATCAATTTTCTTTAAAGATGGCGACATTGTTAAGAAAGGAGATAAAATTTGTGAATGGGATGCATATAATGCAGTAACAATTTCTGAAACAAGTGGTAAAGTTCACTTTGACAACTTAATTGACGGTATAACATATCGTGAAGAGGCTGCAGATGAATACTCACTTCATAAAGAAAAGGTTATTATAGAGTCAAAAGACAAGAGTAAAAACCCTATTATTAAAATTCTCGAAGATAAAGTAGAACTTAAACAATACAATCTTCCTGTAGGAGCCCATATAATGGTCGAGAACGGACAAAAGATTAAAATAGGTGATATTATTGTTAAAATTCCTAGAGCAATTGGAAAATCGGGTGACATCACCGGTGGTCTTCCTCGCGTAACAGAACTTTTTGAAGCCAGAAATCCATCTAATCCTGCTGTTGTTGCAGAGATCAACGGAGAGGTTTCAATGGGTAAAATTAAACGTGGAAATCGCGAAATCATCATCAAGTCTAAAACAG
>CAZOOH010000109.1:0-6877 GCA_964581375.1 uncultured Muribaculaceae bacterium | reverse complement strand
GCAGTTATTGCGTCCTGCAAGACTTTGTCGACTTATTATCTGAAAGGAGTTTACAGAGAGGAACCATATGCATCTGCTTTGAATGGCCCCTCAGATTTTTTATGGGATAAAGCAATAAGAGCTCTTGAGGTGAAAGGGATTAAAAACTTCTCAATTATCTCAAAAGAGAATGGTGTAATTGTAAGTGAACCTTTTGATTTTATAAACAATTATACAAGAGAAAACACAAAGGGAGAACTCATTGACCAAAACGCATTTGTAGTAATCGGCAACTTTCATACAATATCGGGAAAACAATTACCTCCCGATTCAATTCAGGGAGTTGTAATAGTAAGATTCAAACAAGAAAATGGTTCTGCCAAAATTGAAGTATCTATAACACGATTGAGATTCCTTTATACATATCAAAAAGGTAGTGATATTGCCAGGGAAATAACAGACATCCCCGTCAAATCGACAGGGATGCTTGAAAAATTTATTTTAAAATCCGTTTCCGAATAAAAGATTATTTATAGAGCCAGTACTTCTTACTCTTTTCTTTAAAAGAGTCTGCGTCTTTGTACCAGTAATCTTTAATATCGTCAAATTTGTATCTCTCCGAAAATTTTAGCCTTATGTAGTCGGATCCGGTAACCTGATCGAACATCCTGAAACGTCCTCCCGTGCTTTCGTTGAATATTTTCTTATCGGGGTACATCTCATAAAGAACCTGCATTGCATAAAATTGCATATCGGTTATTGCCAATACTTTAAAATCGGTTATATGTATCTGCACTCCGTGAATTTGAACGCCGGCACTTGTTGAGTAGTACGGTTTGATGTGAATCGGACGGAATATTACTCCCGGTAAGTTGAGAGCATTCATCTTAGCTGCAAATTTTTCGGCGTCTATCCATTCAGCAGCAAAAATATGGAAAGGGGTTGTATAACCTACACCAATTGATACATAATACAACTCTCCAAGAATGCCTGTTGCCGAATAGAAATATGGGCTGAACGGATGCGGCACATGGGGAGAAGATGGAATCCATTGAAGACCTGTAGCTTCATAATTCATATCTCTTTTCCATCCCTCCATTTTAACCACCGATAATTTACATTTCTTTGCAGTCATACCCTCTTCATTCAGGAATTTGGCAAGCTCTCCGCATGTTAATCCGTATATGTAAGGTATTTTGAACTGGCTCACAAAAGAGATGAAACCATCCTCAACCAGATTTCCCTCAACTTTTAATCCTCCGAGCGGATTTGGTCTGTCAAGTACCACAAATTCAATGTTATTCTCGGCAGCAGCCTCCATCGCCAATCCCATAGTGCTGATGTAAGTAAACGACCGGCTTCCGATATCCTGAATATCGTATACTAGGACATCGATATCTTTAAGCATTTCAGGTGTAGCTTTGCGGGTTGCTCCATAAAGTGAATAAACCGGTAATCCGGTTCCAGGATCTTTCTGATTACCCACTTCGTCTCCTGCATGGGCATCTCCTCTAACGCCATGTTCAGGACCAAATAGTGCAACGAGCTTTACGTTAGGAGCCTCAAAAAGAATATCGGTAGTAGTTTTCATTTTATTGTCTACTCCTGTAGGATTGGTTATAAGACCAACTCTTTTCCCTTCAAGAATTTTAAAGTTTGAACTCTTAAGAACCTCAATTCCTGTTTTAATTTTCTGCCCGTAAATCGAACCGGCGGACAATAAAAAGAGTCCTGATATTGCTATGAATAATACTTTTTTCATAATCTCATTTTTAATTCTCAACCGCAGGTTGTTTTTTCCCGAAAGATGAATCTACTTTAACGAATGCAACAACTCCGATTGTAAACAGACAACAAATCATAATCCAATAGAAGAAATTTTGATATCCTATCATCTCCTGAAGCCATCCTGCCGCCATTCCCGGCATCATCATCCCAAGTGCCATGAAGGCAGTACAAATTGCATAGTGCGCTGTCTTGTGCTCTCCGTCGGAGAAATAAATCATAAACAGCATATATGCGGTAAATCCGAATCCGTAGCCGAATTGTTCAATAAATACTGCAAGATTTATAATCCAAAGACTTTGCGGTTGAAATACTCCCAAATAAACAAAAGTAGCACAAGTTAGGGAGATGCTCCATGCCATAGGCCATAGCCATTTCTTCAAACCTCCTTTGGCAGCAATGAATCCGCCTATAATTCCGCCTAATGTAAGTCCTAATATACCTACAGTTCCGTAAACCAGTCCAACCTCTCCTGTTGTAAGGCCTAAGCCGCCGACCTCTCTAGGATCCAGCAAGAAAGGAGAAATTAATTTAATAAGCTGGGCTTCCGGGAATCGATATAATAATAAGAATGCGATTGCAATCCAAATCTGTTTTTTCTTAAAGAAGGTTCCGAATGTTGCAAAGAACTCCTTAAATAAATTTGAGGCACTAATGTCTCTGGTTGGTTTATCGGCAGCCGGATGAGGCAATATAAACCTGTGATACAAGCTAATAGCAATAAAGAACCCTGCTAAAATAAAGAATGTAATTGACCAGGCAAACTTGATATTACCAGACAAACTTTTGTAAGATGTTGTAGTAGGCTCCGAAAGTTTAGCATCTGCCTGAACCAACATATAAGCAGGTTTATCCCAGTTGCCCGAATTGAATTCCATTCTCTCTCCCTGAACTACTGCAAGGCTTTTATCGCCTTTATCCAAAGATGTATTTAACACCATCGTTTCGCCTTCGGCGGGTGCCTTATTGAGTTTTACTTCAACAATGGCCAAGCTTCCTGCTTTATTACCAATATCGGCTACTGTAACCTCTTTACCGAAATGTTTCTTTAAGAATCGGCCGAGCGGACCTGATACATATTTGGTCCAAACACCCTCTTTCTTAACTTCAGTTACATTTTTGTTTTCGGCATATATGAATCCGTTTTCAATATTATAATCGTGAACCAATTTTTTTACCATGGCGGCAGAATCGGCCGAAATATTTTTGGTACTCAGATTAACTACCTTTGGAGAGACAATAAACTCATATTCATCAGAAGCTGCGGCAACTACAGGAGTTGAAACAGTTTTTGCAGATGTTGAATCCGTTAAAGCTGCAGTAGAATCACTTTTAACAGAAATAGAGTCGCTCTTAATTGATAATGAATCCTTTATAGGTAAAACAATTGCATTTGAATATTGAGGGCCTGCATTTATTTGAAATTCAGCCGGTTTAAGACCGGTACCTGATTCAAGGGAGCCTGCAAGAATAACAAGCAAGCCTTGTCCCGCAATAGTCGCAACACGGTAAAAAGTACTTCTGATACCAACATACATCGACTGAAAATGTGTGTCTAAAGCCAGCATATAAAATCCGTCGGCAGCAATATCGTGAGTCGCTGAACTGAATCCTATCAGCCAAAAAATTGCGAGCGTTGCCTGAAAGAAAGTAGGTATCGGGATTGTAAATGCTATACCGGCAAACCCTGCGCCAACAAGCATCTGCATAGTATAAACCCACCATCTTTTAGTTTTTAAAAGATCGACAAAGGGGCTCCAGAAGGGTTTAATCACCCAGGGCAGATACAACCAGCTTGTGTACAAAGCAATGTCGGCATTGGAAATTCCCAGCCTTTTGTACATAATAACCGATATGGTCATTACAGCAACATAAGGCAAACCCTCGGCAAAATAGAGGGTAGGTATCCACGACCACGGAGATCTCTTCTTGTTACTCATATCTTAAAAATTTAAGTTAATATTTCCCTGTTAATACATTTTATCTATTGAAGCACCTACAAAATAGTGAAGAAGAATTTCGTCAAATTTGTAACCCTTCTCTCCCATAACTGCTGCACCTATTTGGCAAAGTCCGACTCCGTGTCCCCATCCTGCTCCTTTAAGAATAAAATCTTCCGGCACTCCATTCGATTCTTTACCTTTTTCCACAATAAACGCAGAACTGTAAAGATGCGACTGAGAGAGTGTTCTTCTGATTTCCAACTCCTTTCCTATAGTTTTGCTCATTTTTGAACCTACAATTTTCATCTTGATGAGCCTGCCTGAAGTTCCTCTTTGAACAGGAATCAAGTCGAGAATCTGACCATAATCAACCCCCGATCTCTTTAGAATCAACTCAGAAAGTTCATTTTGTGAATACTTCACAACCCATCTGTAAAAATTAACTGTCTCCTGGTCGTAATTATTCAATACCTGAGAAAGTACTTTTGCATCAGTTGTATTACAAAAGGCTTCCGGAGAACTTAAAATCCATTTTTCGGCCTCTTTTTCGTCGGTCAGATCCGGAACAAAAGTATCTGCTTTACTGTCTCGTTTTTTTACCAGATACGGGTGTTCAATCTCCTCCCAGCAATTACCGAACTCTTCGAAAACACCGCCGCAACTCTTTGAATAACGTGCATCACAAATCTTACCCGCATACATTAAAAGCATTCCCCTTGTCTCATTAACCGCCTGTTTAACGATTTCGGTAGATGCCCTTGTAATCCCCTGATATCTTTGACAATGGTCATCGGCACAAATATCAAATTTTGTGTGATCTTCTCTGTCGTACCATTTAATAAGCTCGTCAGCGGTTTCTGTCATCGTTGAATATACTACTGTTGAAGCGGTAAGTTCTTTATTTTTCTGAATTTGAGCCAAAAGCCATGATCTTGAAATGACAGCATGAGCTTTAAGGAGTTGTAATGAAGCAGTAGCGCTCATCTCCGAAGATATGACAGAAATAAGATACTCCTCAACACTTATTTCATTGATAGCAGTAATTTTAGCGTTTTCGACGATTAGTTTAAGTGCCCCCTTGAACGACTGATTCTCCTTTCTCTCCCAGTGAAAATTGATTCCGATTGTTACATCACAAAGTTCGAATGATGATTCGGTACCATTAACAGGTTCAAAATGAAGCTCATCAAAAGCGTTACCATGCCATAAAATTTTACCTTCAGAGTACTTTACCGACTGTGAGCCCGTAACCTCATTGCCGTTTACTTTATATAAACCACTGAAATTAAATTCAATAGCAGGTTCATACATAATTCCTACAGTAATTCTCGGTTCTGTCATAATATTGGATTTGTTTTGAGTTTATTGGCAAATTCACTTAAATCTTCATAAGAGAGCAACACCTCCTGAAGAATCTCTTTTATTTGTGCAGATGTCAGTTTTTCGAAGTCCTTTTCTAAAGGAGTAATCAACACACCGCCTAAATCGACAGATGCAGGACTCAATAAAATATTTTTGTCGCCCTCGGCAAAATAGTGGGAAGGCCTGTGTTTTATTCTGAGAAAGACAAGTAAATACCACTTGCCATTATCGAACCAACACAAAATATTAAGCATAGGCTCCTTCTCTCCCTCATTAACAGGCAGTTCTCCGTAAATTTTATTGAACGCCGCAACTGCCTCCTCACCGGATTTCGATTCGATTCCAATTATTCCGTTGATACCCGATTTTAAAGCATAAACAAAAGTAGACTCATTTGAGAAAATTTCATCTTTTTCAATTGAATCAATCTCCTTTTCCAGCGGCATAAATCCTTTATTGCCGGCTTGAAAATGGAAATGGTCGGGTGCAGATGCGCCGCATTTAGGTCCGTTGTAAAATATTACATACTCATTCAACGATACCGCCAGATCCAACATTTCTCCTATCTTCCCCTCAATGAGCTGATCCTGATGCTTAATAAGCGGAATAGTTAAATGGCGAGGAAAAATTGGAAAAGGATTAATTAAAATAGTATAAGGATTTTCATTACAATCATTTTGAGAAGAAGAGCACCAGTCTAATCCTTTTTGGACAGCCGGTCTGTTCTCTTTACAAAGAAAGCACTTTCTCTCCTGAATGGATTTGGTATCTACTTTAGCGGCAGATGAAACAATGCGGGCAGGATTGAACTGAACCTTAAACGGGAAACCGTCAACAACAACCGATTTACTCTTTACACCATTCAAAGCTTGGTAGTTAACTGCTGCCTGTTCCCAAACAGATAACTGCTCACGGAAGAGCTCCTCCGTATTTATTTTGGAAAGTCTGTTTTGCATTAACAAATACTATTTACCCCCGTTTTTTGCAATTCTGGCTTGCAACTCCCAGGTTCTGATTCTGTCTTTGTATGTATTGTGCACATTCATCTTAACAATGTCGAGAGAAGCATCCGAATTTTCATCCCAACGACGACAATGATATAAAACATCATATATTCTGCCTATCTGATACTCTCTTGAAATATTTAATCCCAAAGCATAATCCTCTCCATAACTGGTATTTGGTACTTTTATATCGCGAAGCACAGGAGTATAGAATGCTCTCGGAGCACCCAATCCGTTTATTCTAAGCGCATTGTTACGCCCGTTTTCCGGAGTCCACTCTTTATGGTCAATTATACCCGGAGCAATCATCTCCATATTAAAATTGGTCATCATATAGGTACCAACTACCATCGCACAATTTTGCTCATAAAATGAATCCACCACCTTTTGAAGAGTGTTTTCATCGGAATATACATCGTCACTATCCAATTGAACGGCAAATTTACCGCATTTAGGATGGTGCACACCGGCATTCCAGCAACCACCGATACCCAAATCTCTCCTTTCGGGAACCAGGTGAATAAGTCTTGAATCGCCCGCAAACTCCTCAATAGCTTCAAATGTGCCATCGGAAGAGTGGTTATCGATAATTATAAGATTGAATTTAAAATTTGTTTTTTGTTTTAAAACAGAAGCAATTGCATCTTTAATAGTCTTAATTCTGTTATAAACCGGAATTATTACAGAAGCTTCGAACTCAAAATTATTTTCACTGAACTCGATCTTTTTAAACTGAGGTTCCAGATAGCCTCCAACTGCCTTTAGATGTTCCGTACAAGCCTCTTCCATCTCTATCTGCACACC
>CAZOOH010000108.1:0-6955 GCA_964581375.1 uncultured Muribaculaceae bacterium | reverse complement strand
TTTTTATGTTCAGGGAGTAGCTTTACTTTTTGGAGGGAAACAGGCTTATATTAAATCAGAAGGCGAATTTACCCAACCGGACAGAGGCCGTAAATGGGGCGATATTGAACTCGCATTCAGATTTGATCATATTAATCTTAACAACAGAGATGTCTACGGTGGTTCGGCAGATGGTTATACAGCAGGGATTAACTTCTATGCAGCAAGAAACTTCAAATGTCAGTTAAACTATAACTACTTAAATCACGACAGATATGCAAACGGTAAAGGTAAACTCTACGTTGGTCACGATGTTGAGGGAAATCTGACAAAAGACCCTAAAAAAGTTGCCGACCCTGCCGGAAAAGCCGGTAATGATTACAGCATGCTTGGAATCAGATTTGAAATAGACTTTTAATAATCACCTTAACATTTAATATAATTATGAAACGAATATTATATACAATTATCATTGCTTCAATGGTATTCGCAATAAATTCTTGCGTTGAAGATGAAATTTTTGTCGGACCAGCAAGCATTTCAAATGTTTCTAATGCTCCTGTTGCTCCACAATCTACTCAAACAGTCGATGTTACTGCAAAAATTACAGACTTGAAAGGCATAACATCTGCTACATTGTACTATAAGCTTTCAACAGCATCTACATACACATCTGTTGCCATGGCTGCACAGAGTAATTTTATTTATAAAGGGACAATCCCTGCCTTCCCAAAAGATGCAAATGTAAAATACTATATTCATGTAGTCAACAGCGATGGTTTAATTTCAGTTTATCCATCTGCAGCACCAACTTCTACTGCAAGTTACGTAGTAGGTGCTTCAACTGTTATCAGCCTTTTTATAAATGAGGCAATGCCTGATGGTACTAAAGATGCTACTGATCCTGACTGGGTTGAAATTTACAATAATTCCGAAATCCCTGTTGACCTTTCGGGCTATGCATTTTATGATGAAGGCATTAAAACCGGTGCAAAACCAAAAAGAATTTTGGCCAGCGGAACAACAATTCCTGCAAAAGGATTCCTTGTGCTGACTACTGAATATAACGGAGAGGCTGTCACATTCGGATTAAGTACTTCCGGAGATGCTGCTTATCTTGAAAATACCTCAGGAATTGTAGTTGCATCGTTAGATTTCAATACAGTTGCCGTTGCCGGTAAAAAATCTTACGGACGTAAACCTGACGGTTCATCAACTTTGGTAATTTTCAATACCCCAACTAAGGGCACTTCAAATAATGACGCTAATTAATAAAAATATATGAGTAAAGAAGAATTAAAAATCGGTGAAATTTCAAAACCTCGCTTTGAGTTCAGGACCTTCGGGCAGAATTTTGAAAATGCCGCTAAGAGGATGGCGAGGCTCTCTCAACCTGTTCCTGAAAAGGTTTGGGAGAGAACCAGCACGGAAATTTATATTATGTCCCGCACCAACGACATTAATAATACAAAGATTCGTGATGGTAAGATGGATATAAAAACTTATGTACAAACTGTCGATGGATTGGAGCAGTGGAATCCGCTTATGAAAGGGGAGTTCCCGATGTCGGCAGATATGTTAAAGAGTGAGGTATTCCCCGCTTTTCAGGTTCAAATGCCTGAATTGACTAAAAGTGAATACACATTCGAAGAGTTTATGGAGATAATTAATAACCATCCAGATTTACAAGCTGTAAGAGTATATAAACAAAGATTCGGATATATGGTAAACAATACCATTTGCGAAACCGGAAATGTTCTTATTAACGGAGCAAGATTGTTTACAATTAATTCTGAATCTACAGAGGTTGAAGATATTCTTAAAACTGTAAAAGATGTTGGATTGGAGGGTGTGGAAAACATCAATTATCTGCAAGCTATTAAGCGTGTTATTGGCATGATTAACAAACCTTTGGCAAACGAATAATTAATGGCACAAGAGATAGAAAGAAAATTTCTTGTTAAGTCGGGAGACTTCAAACAAGAGGCATGTAAAGAGACAAGAATAACTCAGGGTTATTTATCTTCAATTCCTGAAAGAACAGTTCGGGTGAGAATTAAGGGTAATTCGGGCTATATTACAATTAAGGGTATTGGAAACAGCAGCGGTGCATCACGTTATGAGTGGGAAAAAGAGATTCCTGTTGCAGAGGTAGAGGAACTGTTGAAGATTTGTGAACCCGGAGTTATTGATAAAACAAGGTATGAGGTAAAGGCAGGAGTCCTTAAATTTGAAGTAGATGAGTTCTACGGAGAAAATGAGGGGCTTACTGTTGCCGAAATCGAATTGCCTTCAGAAGAGACTGAGTTTGCAAAACCGTCGTGGCTTGGCGAAGAGGTTACCGGTGATGCAAAGTACTACAACTCAATGCTTATGAAGCATCCTTATACCAAATGGTAACAATTTAAAGTTTCCGTCTGAGCAGAGTGTTTATTCTGATCAGACGGAATTTTTATTTTTAATTAAACAATCATTATGGCAGATACTTTTAAACCTGAAGGGTCAGGAAATGTGAATGTTGTAGAAAAAGAGGAGTTCGATATCCTCGATATGCACAACTATCGTGTCGAAAAATTAAAGAAAAACAAGAAAGTTGGTTTTGAGCGCTGGATGGAGATCTTCGGGG
This sequence comes from uncultured Muribaculaceae bacterium, assembly GCA_964581375.1. Classification (GTDB taxonomy): domain Bacteria; phylum Bacteroidota; class Bacteroidia; order Bacteroidales; family UBA932; genus JAFIHK01. The sequence goes on along the minus strand of CAZOOH010000108.1, from coordinate 4,350 downwards.
GTCCTCTGGCTATAATTGCTTTTATTTTAATCTACTATTTTTCTGACTTCTCATTTATTAACAATATCAATCCTGATATTCTGACGGATGAGGCTGCCAAGCGTTTTAAAGAGTTAGGTAGTGAGAGTTTTTCCAGAATTAATTATGCGATGCTTGCAATTTTTGCTGCATCCATAATATTATGGATTACCGAAGCAATTCCTAATTATCTTACTTCATTATTCGTGATAATCACAATGGTTCTTACCGGAGTCACATCCGAAAAACTGGCTTATGCTCAGTTAGGGCATCCTGTAATGTGGCTTAACATTCTCTCGTTTGTGCTTGCAAGTATGTTGGTAACTACAAGAGTAGCAAAACGATTTGCGCTTTGGTTCGTGTTGAGGTTCGGTAAGAATGCCACCTGGATTTTTATTAGTTTTATTGTAATTAATGTTGTGCTTTCGATTTTTATTTCGGCCACTACTGCAAAAGCTACAATATTACTTCCGATATTTATGGTTATTGCTGCTATTTACGGTGCCTCACCCGATAAACGAAATAATTTCGGAAGAAATATTGTGTTGCAGAACCTGTTTCAGATAAACATTGGTGCAAGCGGCTTTATTACCGGTTCCGGAGCAAATTTATTGGCAGGGTCTATTATTGCCGGTGCTTTGGGTGTCTCAATGTTCGGATTCCAGGAGTGGTTTATTTCGGCATTTCCGCTTTGCATTATTTTAATCATTATTGGTTGGCTGGTCGGTACGAGAATTATATTTCCTATGAAACCCGAAGAGAGAGTTCCTCAGATTGAAGGTGGAATGGCAAGATTGAAAAAGGAGTATGACTCATTGGGTAAGATGACTGTAAACGAATACAAATCAATTGCAATTTTTGTAATTGTATTGGCTTTGTGGGCGACCGATAAACAACACGGCATTTCTCAAACGGCTGTTGCTTTTATGGGGGCGGTTGTTGCTCTGCTTCCGGGTATAGGGGTCGTAAAATGGAATGATGTGGATATTCCGTGGCATTTGATGCTCTTCTCTGCGGGTGCTTATACATTAGGAGCAGGACTTGATGTGACTGATTTGCCTGCTGTTATGATAGATTCACTATTTACTCATTTTGGTATTACTCAAGATACTCCATTCTGGGTTTTGTACTTCGGCCTTACATTCATTATGCTATTCAGCGGTATTTTATTCCAATCGAAAACGATGAGAGCACTCATTTTCGTGCCGATTGCTATCGGAGTTGCTCAAAAATTCGGATACCCTGTGATGAGTCTTTCGTTTCCTGTTGCGCTCTTAATTGAACATGTCTATGTATTGCCATTCAACAGTAAGCCTTCTGCTTTGTTATATACTACAAATCACTATAGTATGACTGACTCATTTAAGTTTGGTTTTACTATGATGGTAATAAGCTGGTTTATGATTATACTCTGGGGCGAAACTGTTTTAAAATGGTTAGGTCACACTCCGAACGGTGTATTCTTTTAATCTTTTAAAGAGGGGGAGATATGATAGACGAACAAGTTAAACTGCACGATAAATTATCTGCCGAAATAAAGGTAAGTTTCGGTGCCAGAAAAAAGGTAAAATTCAATGATTTTACTTTTAATATCTGGATGTTTGTGCCGAATAGTCTGGATATAAACAGGCATAATTACTCAAAAACAGATTTTTACAGAGATCTTAAGTCGAATATAAGGCTTACTACTCCGGTGTTTATCCTCCGAGATATTATCGAATCGGAGAGTTCGCCGTTTGTACATCTGCGCAAATCTTTCAAAAACCTCACTTCTCAGCCGACCAGAACAAACTCGGAAGAGTATGAGTACCAAATAAAGATGTTTCTTTCGATTTTGAAAAGTTCTCTGAGAGAAGAGGTCAGTCATATATTGTCATCGTCGAAGGATGACGTCGAGTATCTGGTAAATAATTTCCTTGTGAATGGGAAGAAGGTTTTTATACTTTATCGGGAACTTTATTTGATTATTAATGTTCCCACCGTCGAAAAACGTTATATGGATTTTTACAGATACGGTGAGGAATTTCTTATAAATATAATTGAAAAGCACTGTTTTATGTTGCTTAAGGGGATTAAGCAATTTAATCAGGATTCGGTTAACGGTTACAAGGAGCGAGTATTGTCGCTCATTGATGAATTAATTTCATACAAGAAATCTAAAGGCTATTTATTGGCAGATGAAAATTCTGCCGATGAAAACGGAGCATTTGTTTATCGAATGGGAATGTTGAAAAAGTATGCCGAAAGTGATCTGTTTTTAGATATTAAAAAAAGAAGAGACGGAGTTTGGCTTGAGCAGATTCTCTTTAGTCTTGCGGCGGGGATCTCCATGATTTTTGCAACGGTGATTGCTTTTTCGGTACAACAGAAGTTTGGCAACTTTACAATGCCTCTCTTTGTTGCTTTGGTTGTGAGCTATATGTTAAAAGACAGAATAAAAGAGCTTACCAGATACTATTTTGCACACAGAATCGGTGACAAATATTTTGATCATAAAATTGTTATGAATATGAGTAATACCGAGATTGGATGGGCTAAAGAGAGTGTCGATTTTATTCCTGAAAGAAATGTCCCGGAAGAGATAATCAAAAGGAGAAATCGCCCGGATATCCTCGAGGCAACATATAAGGGTGGGGCAGAGAAGGTTATTTTGTACAAAATGCATATGCATATTAATCGCGATAAATTAAACACAATAAGCCCTTATTTCTTTTCAGGAGTTAATTCAATAATTCGTTTTAATGTTTCACATTTACTTAGAAATATGGACAACCCGGAGCTAAATCTGTTTGCCTCCGATAAAAATGATGCGTTTAAAGTTATTAAGGGGAAAAAATACTATTATCTTTCTCTTATTATTCAAAAGAAAAACGAAAGACAAAACGAGTTGATTCATTACAGATTAGTCCTTACAAGAGACGGAATTCAGAGTATTAATACCATCTCATAAACATAATCACTTATAAATTATTTATAGATTTAATTGTTTTGTAAATATAATAGTTATAGTTTTGTAACTAATTTTTACAAACGATTAAAATATCTATATAATGTCAAATGAGATAGTTGAGATAGATTCGATAGTAGAAAACTTAATCTCAATAGTACCTATAATTGCAAAAACATATTCCAGGGCTGTAAGATCAAAAACAGATTTTACTCCCGGGGAACTGTTTACTCTTGGTGCACTTGCGCACCATGAAAAACTCACAATGACAGGCATCGGCCTTCATCTTTCCGTACCCAAACCACAAGTAACCGCATTAGTTGACAAACTTATTAAAAATGAGTTTGCCGAAAGGTTGTACGATTCTAATGACAGGAGAATAATTTATATTCAACTGACTGAAAAGGGACGTGAAGTTTTTTCAAAAACAAAAAAAATAATTGGATCCGAAATAAAAGAGAGAATTAAACTTTTGGAGCAGGAGAAGTTGGTTACTCTGCAACGCTCATCGAGAGAGGTGAGATCAATCCTGATAGAAATTATGAAAGACTATGTTAGTCTGCAACATCCGAATATTAAATAATACTAAATAATTGAAATGAATATGGAAAAGAAGAACTGGAAAATTTACATTCCGTTGGCTGTAATTGTTTTGGCGATAGTCTCCGGTGCAATATACTGGTATATAGAATACTCCAGCTATATTAAAACCGACGACGCCTATGTCGCATCCGATAATATTTCTGTCAGTTCAAAAGTGATGGGGAGAATATCTAAACTTTATGCTCAGGAGGGAGATACCGTTAAAGCGGGAGAATTGTTAGCCGAATTGGACAGTGTAGATATGGTTGCTCAAAAAGGACAAATCATTGCGACAAAATATCAGACAATCGCGAATAAAATCCAGGCACAGGAGAAATTTATTTATGATAAAAAGAGTGTGAAAGTTTTAGAGATAGGACTTAAGAAAGCTGAAGATGATTTCTCAAGAGCAAAAGTTCAGTTTGACGGTGGGGTTTTGTCTAAAGAGCAATATGAACATATTTCTAAAGCTTTGGAAGCCGCTAAAGCTCAGTATGAAGCTGCGGAGGCTCAGTTAAATGTGTCTAAAGCTCAGATTAACAGTGCCGAGACTGCTGTTTCAACTGCACAGGCTCAAATTGGAGTTATATCTGCTCAACTGGCAAATACTAAATTATATGCTCCTGTCGATGGTGTAATTGCCAAAAGATGGCTTTTACAGGGTGATATAACTCAGCCCGGTCAGTCACTCTATACAGTAAACAATAACAGTAAATTCTGGATTTTGGTATACCTCGAAGAGACAAAAATCGGAAAACTTCAAATAGGACAGAAAGCAAAATTTACCTTAGATACATACCCGG